>CANHCW010000167.1 GCA_947459165.1 Flavobacteriales bacterium | reverse complement strand
CGTTGGATCATATTCTGTTGCACGGCCCTCCGGGTTTGGGAAAAACCACGCTGAGCCACATTGTTGCCAACGAACTGGGCAGCAGCATGAAAATAACCAGCGGTCCGGTACTGGAAAAACCCGGTGACCTTGCCGGGTTGCTCACCAACCTGGACGAGGGCGATGTGCTTTTTATTGATGAAATTCACCGCCTTAGTCCGGTGGTGGAGGAATACCTTTACAGTGCCATGGAGGATTACCGTATCGACATTATGATTGATACCGGCCCCAACGCCCGAAGTGTTCAGATCAACATCAATCCGTTTACGCTGGTTGGGGCCACTACCCGCAGCGGACTGCTGACTGCGCCTCTCAGAGCCCGCTTTGGCATAACCTTTCGCCTGGAATATTACAATGCCGATGTGCTGAGCAACATTGTACGCAGAAGTTCGGGCATATTAAAAATGGAAATTGACGATGCCGCGGCTTATGAAATTGCCAGAAGAAGCAGGGGAACACCCCGTATTGCCAATGCCCTGCTGCGCAGAACCCGCGATTTCGCACAAATAAAAGGCGACGGAAGAATTGACCTGAATATTGCCAAAATTGCCCTGAATGCGCTAAATGTGGATGCACACGGTTTGGATGAAATGGACAATAAAATTCTGGCAACCATCATTGATAAATTCAAGGGCGGTCCGGTGGGATTGAACACCATTGCTACGGCTGTGGGAGAAGATGCAGGAACCATAGAAGAAGTGTACGAACCTTTCCTGATTCAGGAAGGCCTGCTGATGAGAACAGCGCGCGGCAGAGAAACCACTCACCTCGCCTATCAGCATTTGGGAAGAATACCGCATCATCCGAAAGGTCCGAGTCTGTTTTAATCCATTTATGAACCGGGCCGATATTAAACAGCGGCTGCAACAGCTGGCCCAAGACAAAGGATTTATTGCTGTGGGTTGCGCCACCGCCCGACGGCTTGATGAACAGGACAATACGCTTCGTTCCTGGCTGGAGAAGGGTTACCAGGGTTCTATGGGTTACATGGAACGCAACCTCGATAAGCGGCTCGACCCGCGCTTGTTGGTTCCGGGAGCCAAAACCGTCATTGTTTTTTTGTACAACTACTTTCCTGCGGAACAACAACTTCCCGATGTACCCAAAATTGCCCGTTATGCCTGGGGCGAAGACTACCACCGGGTGGTAAAGGATCACATTTACGACATTGTAAAAGAACTGGAAACCCACACCGGTAAAATAAACGGGAGGGTGTTTGTTGACAGCGCCCCGGTGATGGAAAGACAATGGGCAGCTCTGGCCGGTTTGGGCTGGCTTGGGAAAAACAGTTTGTTGCTGAGAAAAGGGGTAGGATCCTATTTTTTTATTGGTACCATTGTGTGCGACCTTGAACTGGAGCCGGACCAACCCACCACACACCACTGCGGTGAATGCACCGCCTGCATAGATGCCTGCCCAACCCAAGCCATTGTGGCTGACGGCGTGGTGGATGCCGGTCGATGCATTTCATACATCACCATCGAAAGCAAAGCGCCCATGCCCGATGAAATCCGATCAAACAACGAAGGTTGGGCTTTTGGCTGCGATATTTGTCAGGAAGTGTGTCCCTGGAACAAGTTTAGTCAGCCCCATGCTGAAACCCGGTTTGAACCCCAACAAGCCTTTCACACATGGGACATGAATGAATGGGAACAAATGGATGAAAACATGTTTAACGCTGTTTTTGGAAAAACGCCACTGACCCGTGCGGGTTGGCAGAAGTTGAAAAATAGTCTGGGGACTGATTGATATAGCATATTGAGGCCGATTTTTTTGTGATGTCAATCAAATTTCAGGGGTTGGTCGGTCAGTTTGCGATTTTGTTTTGAAGAGCATATTTGCTTTACATCTTTAAAACAACAAGAGTATGACTACAGCATTAAAACCCGCCACCATTTTTCCCGCATTCAGTTCATTGTGGGATGATTTCTTCAACCGTGAATTGGACGGATGGCCCAGACTGGAAAGCGTGAGACTGCCATCGGTGAATGTGAAGGAAACTGACAAGGAGTATTTGATTGAGTTTGCCGCCCCAGGTATGCAGAAAAATGATTTCCATGTTGAAATTGAAAAAGACATCATCACCATTTCATCGGAAAAGCAGGAAGAAAGAGCCAATGAGGATTTGGAAGGAAAGTACTTGCGTAAGGAATTCAGCTACAACTCATTTCGTCGTTCGTTTGCCCTGCCTGAAAACACCAACAGGGAGAACATTCAAGCCAGTTACAATGACGGAATTTTGACGCTGACGGTTTTGAAAACAAAAACTGAGAGCAAACCCAGTGCGAAAGCCATTGCCGTTAAGTAATCTTTAACCCGGGTTACAAAGCGGTTTTTCTCGTTTTTACCCCCCCGAAAAACTCCGGTTTGGTCCGGAGTTTTTCATTTTAATCGGTTTTCACGCCAATTTGTCTTATTTTTAAGTGGCCGTTCCTTTGGCTTGCATGTTGAATAAACTAATTTCGCAAACCTTAACATGATTGGAAAATTAATTTCAGGGCTCAGCAGTTTGCTGGGCGGCAACAAAACGGATCGGGAACGCAAGGAAATTGAACCCATTGTTGCACGCGTAAATGAATATTTTGAGGAATACAAGAGTTTATCGAATGATGAACTGCGGTCGAATACCGGGCAATTCATTAATAGAATCAATGAATTTTTGAAAGACATTGATCAGGAAATTGAGGAAGCCAGGCAGGAACTGGAATCGACTCCGGAAGATCAAGCCGACAAGCGTGATGCCTTGTTTCACCAACTCGATGAGCTGGAAAAAAGCAGGGACAGCCGTTTGGAGGAAATACTCGCAGAGATTTTACCTGAGGCTTTTGCCACCGTAAAGGAAGCGGCCAGGCGCTTTAGCGAAAATGAATTTTTGGAAGTTACTGCCACAGATCTGGATCGCAACCTGGCGGTAAGTCATTCTAATGTGAGCATTAGCGGCAATACAGCCAGATTTTCCAACGAATGGATGGCTGCAGGTGGACAGATTCGCTGGAATATGGTGCATTACGATGTACAGCTGATTGGTGGTATTGCCCTGCATAGGGGTAAAATTGCCGAAATGGCGACGGGTGAAGGTAAGACGCTGGTGAGTACCCTGCCCGTTTATTTGAATGCGCTGGGAAAACGGGGTGTGCATGTGGTAACGGTTAATGACTATCTGGCACGCCGTGACTGTGAATGGAATGGTCCGCTTTACAATTTCCTGGGCCTGTCGGTTGACTGCCTTGAATACCACGAACCCAACAGCGAAGAAAGAAGACAGGCATATTTGGCCGATATTACTTACGGCACCAACAACGAATTCGGCTTTGATTACCTGCGCGACAACATGGCACATACGCCGGGAGAACTGGTGCAGAGAAAACACCACTTTGCCATTGTGGATGAGGTGGACAGCGTATTGATTGACGATGCCAGAACTCCGCTGATAATTAGCGGCCCCACCCCTCACGGCGATGATCAGCAGTTTGATGTGCTGAAACCCCGCATACAAAAACTGGTTGAAGCCCAAAAAAAATATGTAAATACTGCTTTAAACGAGGCCAAACGCCTGATTGCCGAGGGAAATACGGGCAGCAAAGAAGGTGAAGGCGGTTTGGCCCTGTTGCGAGCCCACCGTGGTTTGCCCAAAAGCCGAGCACTCATCAAGTTTTTAGGCGAGCAGGGAATACGGGCTATTTTGACCAAAACTGAGAGTTACTATTTGCAGGATCAGCAGAAAGAGATGCCCAAAGCCGATGCACCTCTCTATTTTGTAATTGATGAAAAGACCAACAGCGTGGATTTGACCGAACAGGGCATTGAGCTGATTACCGGTCAGGGTGAAGACCCGAACTTTTTTGTGCTGCCGGATGTAGGTGGCGAAATGGCGGAGATTGAAAGAAGTGCCGGCAGCGAATCAGAACAAATAAGCCGCAAAGACGATTTGATGCGCGATTTTGCGGTAAAAAGCGACCGCATTCACAGCGTACAGCAGTTGTTGAAGGCTTATACCATGTTTGACAGAGACATTGACTATATCATTCAAGAAAACAAGGTAAAAATTGTGGATGAACAAACCGGTCGTGTGCTGGAAGGAAGGCGATACAGCGACGGATTGCACCAGGCAATTGAAGCCAAGGAAAATGTGAGGGTTGAAGCAGCGACGCAAACCTATGCCACCATTACACTTCAGAACTATTTTAGAATGTACCACAAACTGGCAGGGATGACCGGTACTGCGGAAACCGAAGCCCAGGAATTGTGGGATATTTATAAACTAGGGGTGATGGTCATTCCAACCAACAAACCCATCGTGCGCATTGACCACGAGGATCAGGTTTACAAAACCATGCGTGAAAAATTCAATGCAGTGATAGATGAAGTGGTGAAATTGCAAGAGCAGGGCCGACCTGTGCTGGTGGGTACAACTAGTGTTGAATTCAGCGAATTGCTGAGCAGAATGCTGAAATTGCGCAACATCAGGCACAATGTACTGAATGCCAAACAACATCAGCGGGAAGCGGAAATTGTGGCCGAAGCGGGAAAACCCGGTGCGGTAACCATCGCTACGAACATGGCAGGTCGTGGAACGGACATTAAAATTGGTGAAGAAGTGAAAGCCGCCGGAGGTTTGGCCATTATTGGTACAGAAAGGCACGACAGCCGGAGGGTTGACAGGCAGTTGAGAGGTCGCGCAGGCCGTCAGGGCGACCCCGGAACTTCGCGTTTTTATGTGAGTTTGGAAGACGACCTGATGCGCATTTTCGGAGCTGAAAGAATGAGTAAATGGATGGATCGTTTGGGGCACAAAGAAGGCG
>CANHCW010000166.1 GCA_947459165.1 Flavobacteriales bacterium | reverse complement strand
TTGTTGCCGCCAATTCCCAGTACCAAAGGCAATCGCCCTCCATTGGCTTCCGCCACGGTGTTCATCACCAGTTTCTTTTCTTCGCTGCTCAGTGTGGCACTTTCACCTGTAGTTCCCAGCACCACAAAGTAGTTGGTGCCGTTTTCAATTTGGTGCTCTACAATGCGCCCTAAGGCATCTGTATCAATGGAAAAATCCTTTTTAAAGGGGGTGATGAGTGCTGTACCTGTGCCGTGTAGGGGTTTCATTGTTTGTTCTATAGCTTAACCTATTTTCTGAAGGTAATGTTTTAAATCGTTGATATACGCATCCAGAACACTGCTATGCGGGTTGCCAATCAACACATCGTAAAACGGAATTGATTTTTCAACCGGATAACCGATTCTGCAGGTGGAGTTGGTCAGGCCGGCTATGCTGTTCAGCGGCAATCTCCCTTCTATATTCAGGTTGATAAAATAATCAAATCGCTTGCTGAGCAGCTGTTTTAATTGCTGGGTTTTGGGCAGCCCAAAGGTGTTAAAATCGAATTTCGACAAGTGCAGCCGTCCATCTTTAGGGAAAGCCTTAATCAACTCTTTTTTACGGGTATGGTGGTACACGGCGCACTGCACCTGTTTTCCTGCCGAAATCAAATACTGAACAAAAGCTTCAATGGTTTTGCCCTCTGTTTCAGTCTGGTTTTCATCCCAGGCCACCAAAATGTCTGTTGATTTATCAAAAGAATTAATCAGTCTGTGCCGTTCCTTTTCCGAACTCAGTTTCTTCAACAATCGGGTTCCAATATTTCCGGTTACGCCTGCCAAATGTCGTTTGCAAATTTACAGATTAAAAAAGAGAACCCTGAACCGGTGTTTCATCCTTCGCAGGGGCGCTGCCGTCCAGCATTTCCAGCAAATCGTCTTCGCCAATTATTTTAACCCCCAGTTCTTCAGCCTTTTGCAATTTGGCCGGGCCCATCCCTTCACCGGCAAGCAAGTAATGTGTTTTGCTGCTCACACTGCCGCTGCATTTACCGCCGTTGGCTTCAATCAGGTCCTTCGCTTCGTCGCGGCTCATTTTGCTAAAAACTCCGCTGATCACAAAAGTCAATCCTTGCAGTTTGTTGCTTTGTTTTTCGCTTGCGGTAGAGCTTTGCAACTGCAACCCGCTGTCTTTTAGTTCCTGTATGAGTTTGCGGTGTTCCTGCGAGCCAAAATAGTCAATCAGACTGTCGGCTATCACTTCGCCTATTTCATCCACCTGCAGCAAATCATCTCTGCTTGCCTCCATCAGTTTGTCCATGCTGCCAAAAGCCCTAGCCAGTTTTTTTGCCACGGTTTCGCCCACATAACGAATGCCCATGCCAAACAAAACCCGTTCAAAGGGTATGTTTTTGCTCGATTCAATGCCGGCCAAAATGTTCTTAGCCGATTTTTCGCCCATGCGTTCCAGCTTCAGCAAATCATCAAACTGCAGTTTGTACAAATCAGCCACACTTTTTATAAGCCCCTTTTCATAAAGCAGGCGAGCCATTTCGCTTCCTATGCTGTCTATATTCAGAGCCTTGCGGGCCACAAAGTGTTCAATTTTACCTATTACCTGCGGCGCACATTCGTTGTCATTTGTGCAATAATGCTGCGCTTCCCCTTCCTTTCTAATTAGCTCTGTGCCGCACTCGGGACAATGCGTTATGTATTGTGTGGGTGCTAAGTGGGGCTTTCTTTGTGAAAAATCTACCCCCGTAATTTTGGGTATGATTTCGCCGCCTTTTTCAATAAAAACCATATCGCCCACCCTCACATCCAATCGTTCAATTTCATTGGCATTGTGCAAACTGGCCCGTTTCACGGTGGTTCCCAGTAAAAAAACGGGTTTCAACTCGGCCACAGGGGTAATGGCGCCGGTTCTGCCTACCTGATAGGTTATGCCCAGCAGTTCCGTTACTGCACTTTCAGTTTGAAACTTGTAGGCAATGGCCCAGCGCGGAACTTTGGCGGTAAAACCCAGCTCATCCTGCAAAGCCAGATTATTCACCTTAATCACCACTCCGTCTGTGTCAAAACCCAAACTGTGGCGCTGTTCATCCCATTTTTTCAAAAAGTTGAGCACCTCGTCAACCCCTTTGCATACCTCTGTTGTTTCAGCCACTTTTAGGCCCCACAAACGGGCATTGTTCAGGCTTTCAAAATGAGTTTTAAATGGGTTGTTGTCGGCCAAAAAATGGTACAGCGTTATATCCAGTGGCCTTTTGGCCACTTCTGCACTGTTTTTTAATTTTAGACTGCCGCTGGCAACATTACGCGGGTTGGCATACGGGGTTTCTCCCATCGCTTCGCGTTCACGATTCAACTTTTCAAATCCTTTTCTGGGCATGTATATCTCACCGCGAATCTCAAAACTCGGCGGGTAATTTCCCCGCAGGCGAAGATTCAGACTGCGAATGGTTCTTACATTGTCGGTCACATCATCGCCCTGCACCCCATCACCTCGGGTTATCGCCTGCACCATTTCGCCGTTTTCAAAAAACAGCGATATAGCCAGCCCGTCAATCTTCAGTTCACATACATACTCTACCTGTTCGCCGGTAACCTTTCTTACTCTTTCATCAAATTCCCTCAATTCCTGTTCATTGTAGGTGTTGCCCAGCGAGAACATGGGGCGTTTGTGTTTCACCGTGTTGAATTCATTCTCAACACCGCCTCCTACCGTTTGTGTAGGACTATCAGGGTGCTTCAGCTCAGGAAACTGTTTTTCCAAAAACTCCAGTTCTTTCAAAAGTCTGTCGAACTCCAGGTCAGAAATAACAGGTTCATCCAGCACATAATACCGATAATTGTGCTCTTTCAGCGAAGCGGTAAGGGCATCAATCTTTTCTTTGGCTTCCTGGCGGTTCATGGCTCCACGAATTAATGTGAGTTTGAGGAATTTAACCGCCTCTTTGGGCAAAATGTGGGCAACTATTTTCCCCGTACAATGGGAGTTATATCGCTACTTTTAACCAAGTTTGCAGTGTATGTCAAAAATCTCCCCCGAAAAAGTGGTGAGTGTAAGCTATACACTTACCCTGGACAATGGAAGCATTGCCGATCAGGCCGATGCCGATCAGCCCTTTCTGTTTATTCATGGCATTGGTCAAACCCTGCCTTCTTTCGACGAGCATTTGAATGGCCTCTCAGCTGGCGAAACATTCAATTTTAAACTTTCTGCCGATGATGCCTATGGCGAACCGAATGCCAATTGGATCATTGATATTCCCAAAAGCATTTTCGACGGTCCCGATGTGCCTGCCGACATTCTTCAGGTGGGTGCGGTGCTTCCCATGCAGGATCAATCGGGCAATCCCATGGATGGCAAGGTAATTGAAATTGGTGCAGAGGCCGTTAAAATGGATTTCAACCATCCTTTGGCCGGCGAAGCACTTTCTTTCAGCGGAATGGTACTTGAGGTTCGCGAAGCCACGGCTGAGGAGCTTGAACACGGGCATGTGCATGGTCCCGGTGGGCATCAGCACTGATAATCACTAAAAATTAATCTGAGCTTGTATTCTTAGAAGACTGCCTCTTTGACGGTTATTCTGTAAAGTATAATCTTCAAACCGGCGATCAGAGAAAGTATACATGCATACCAGTTCAAAATTGGCTCCCGGTTGCCATTCTGCTCCAATTTCAAATTCCCTGATATTGTAACTGCGGGCGTCAATCTCATGTTTCTTTCCACCTTCGTAACCTTGGAAGCGCACAAACGGAATCAGAGTTTGAGATTTGCCTTTTATTAAATACGATAGGGTTACATAACCACCCTTCAGGCGCCTGTTTTCAATGGAGTCCGTCACCTTGTTGAATTCGGGTCCTGTTCCTACATTATATTCAGCCTGAATACCAAAGGGTTTCGGATATAGTATGAAACTAGCCGCAGTTCGTTGATCCAGGTATTCGGAAGTGGCATTTTTCTTGGTTTTGGAATTGGTAGAAAGAAGAACAAATTTGCCTGTATAGGCCTGAATTCCTGGTTCTATAATTTGTTTTCCAATGGTAAACGGATAGCTCAGGCGGCCTACAACATGTGGGGTATTGTTCCGTTCAGTTTGATTTGCGGTCTGCCCGTTGTAAGCACCAAGCGCAAATACTCCGTAATCTCCCGATCCTTTGAGTCCGTCTCGAACCAACTCTGAAAACAGTTTTCTGGTTTTACTGGGTGCCCAGTAAAAGAATGCACCCAAATCCCGTTCGTTTGTCACCGCACTATTTAACGCATCATTTCGGTCTAGCGGCAAACGATTCTGGCTCGACTGCATGTTTTCAAACCCGAACGGAACTTTACTTTGTCCAATTCTTAAACGAAATTCATTTTTTTCGTCAAAGCCAAGATCCAGATATGCATCGCGCAATTGTGCTACATGACCGGTGGTGCCGGCAGATGAAGCGAAATCGGGCTGTATGTAAAAATATACCTGTTTTGAAACCTGTCCATAGAAAATGATTCGCATTCGCCTGATAAAAAATCCACCGTCTTTGCCCCATGATCTGTCACATTGTTCACATTTTAATTGCCCGTTGGTTTCGAACAGTCTGTTGTAGCGGGTTTGCATATACCCCCTAATACTCACCTTTTCGGCCCAATTGGCTGTTTTAGATTTAATGGGAGGCAGGGGTGTGGACTTGGTTGTTAAGCTGTCAATCTGAGAAATGCCAGATTGTTGGGTGGCGATTGCAGCGAATATTACAGAAATATATACTGCGCGTTTATTTAATGTTAACACAAGTGCAAAAGAATGTTAACGCAACAAAACCAATATTAAGCCAAAGTTAACAAAAGATTATAATTGCGTAAATCGTGGAATGGGTTGATTCTAAAGGCAAACAAAACAATTTATTTCAACCCTACCATGATTCTTGTCATAATCGCCTG
>CANHCW010000165.1 GCA_947459165.1 Flavobacteriales bacterium | reverse complement strand
TAAAGCAATGGAAACGGCAACCATGAAATGGCTTTAATCAGCGGAAATACGAATATGCGGTAAGCCAATATTTGACTGAATTAGCTGAAATACCTGAAATCCTGCCCGGATTTAATGGTCAGTAGGGTTTCGTACATCAGGTCAATGCAACTTTGAATATCGTCTTCATGCACCATTTCTACCGTGGTATGCATGTACTTCAACGGCAAAGAAATCAGGGCAGAAGGCACACCGTGCGCACTGTAGGCAAAGCTATCCGTATCGGTTCCGGTGCTTCGGCTTACAGCGTTGCGCTGTATGTTCAGCTTTTTCTTTTTGGCAGTTTGAATCATCAGTTGCAAAAGGTTGTTCTGCACAGCCGGCCCGTAGGTTACTACTGCGCCTTTACCACATTTGCAATCTCCCTGCTTTTTCTTGTTGTACAGTGGGGAAGTGGTATCGTGTGTTACATCGGTGCAAATGGCCACATCGGGTTGTAGTCGCCGACTGATCATTTCGGCTCCCCTTAAACCAATTTCTTCCTGTACTGAGTTCACAACAAACAGCGTGTAGGGAAGTTTCTTTTTGTTTTCGTGCAGCTTTTTCAGCACTTCAGCAATGATAAATCCGCCCATGCGGTTATCCAAAGCCCTGCCAACAATGTATTTTTCATTTAGCCACATACAGTCGGCTTCAAAAACAGCCACAGCGCCTACATGTATTCCCATAGCTTCCACATCCTTGCGGCTGGAACATCCCACATCAATAAAAATGTTTTCCTGCTTGGTTTCCGGGTCTTTGCCTTCGCGAACATGAATGGCAGGCCATCCGAAAATACCTTTCACCACATTACCATTCTCACAGTAAATATTACATCGCATGCTTGGCGCAATCTGAAAATCACTGCCTCCGTTGCGAATAACATAAATGTATCCGTCGTCGCTGATGTAATTCACAAACCACGAAATTTCATCGGCATGGGCCTCAATCACCACTTTATAAGGGTTGCCCGGATTCACCACACCCACGGCCGTGCCATAAGTGTCAACAATCTGTTCATCAATATCGGCCTTAATGTAATCCAGCCACAACTTTTGACCTGAACTTTCAAACCCGGTGGGCGATACATTGTTCAGGTACTTTTCAAGAAACTTTTTTGCATCCTTGCGCATAGGTTTCGAAACTACGAAAAAAAATGTGTCCGTTTTTACAAAACAAAAACAACTATGCCGATTTTTGATGCAAGTTGAGTGTGAACAGGACCATACAATCTATTACGGCAGGTATCTTATTTCTGCTTTGCGGTAACACCATGGCACAGAAACTGGTTTTTTATCCCATCAACCACAGCGATTCCACCGTTTGGTATGTAAAAAACAATTCTTCCGATACGCTGTACCCCACTGCTGTTACCCTCAACTGGTTTCACATGTTGCCCACAGCCATGGCCTTTCCCATAGATTTTTCATCGGGTTTTTACAATAAAACAGAAACCCTACAAACCGTGAGCAACAAATACAAATGGAAATATAAAACCACCTTCGGGGCAGGTGTCAGCGATACCTTGTTTCCAAAAGGCTCCATTTCGGTTGGTAAAACTGTTAACTATAATACCCTCATCAGCGACACCATCATGCCGGCCAATGCCAGTATATTTTTCAATAAGCCGGTATTTGCCGAGGTGCCTGCCATCCCCGAAAACACTTCCTGCGATTTCAGGCGCATTTTTCTCACCTCTCGCGACAAAAACCAGGGTATTCATTACTATTCCAGTGTATCACCATCACTCAACCCCAATGTGTGTCAAGGCTTGGGCACTGTAGCTGTCGCCAGTGCGTTCAATCTGGCAGGCAATCAAACAGTATCTCGTTTAATTCCCAAGTGTAAAGGAGGGCAATATTGGACATCCTTTGGCTTTCCCAAAGACAGCGTTTTGTATTACAGTTTTGCCGCTTCCGATGGCAAACACCTCGATTCGTTGATTAACGGCCTCGATTCCGGAGATTATTTCGCCTATGTGAGTTATCCGGCGGTTTCTCAGTTCGATTTACTCAATCAATCTGCTACATGGGCAAAAGTGGGACTCGATGTTTCTCTCATCAATATGGGATTAACCAATCAGCTCTGTGTTCTGGGTCGCAAAGGGTTGCCCAAGGGCAAAGCCTACCATTATTGCTATGCTGTAAAGCCGGCAGGGTCTGTGGTTAGCGTATCGGTCGATTATCCCATGGTAAAAGGGCAGGGGTTTAATGAGTTAAAACCTTACCCCGACTGTTATGAAAACCTTGCAGTGGTGCACAAACCATATGTACCGGAAATAGAGGTGAACAATGTACAAACCTTCAGTCAGCAAATTAAGTTGTGGCCTAATCCCACAGCCAATGGTTTTTGGACGCTTTCAGCACCCCCAGGAATAAAAAGTTGCAGGTTGTATTCAGCCCAGGGCAAGCTATTGGCAGAGTACAGTCAATTCACTGCTCACAATACAGTCATCGGCACACCTCAATTAACCCCGGGTATCTATTATCTGCAGTTTTTTTCTGCCTTCGGCAACTTTGGTAGGCAGTTGGTGGTAAAGTAAGTTTTGTTCTTGTTTAAAGGCTAAATGGTAAACGCCATCAATTCAATGGCCTCTTCAACTTTTTACTCACCTGTAATTTCTGATTTGCAGCCTGGCTTTGGTCATTCTTTCCTTTAGGCCGCCTTCATTCATAAAAGCCATTTCCAACGATTTAATTTGTTGGGCCAATAGATAGCTCACAATGTTAATCAGGCAAATCATCGAATTGGCACAAATTTCAGGTTGCTCGTTTTCAATTGCTCTCTTGTAGGTTGCATAAGTTGCATTGGGGGTTCTGTTCAGTTCTCGAAATCGTGTCGTTAGCTTATGCTCTTTATCCCAAATCGGTAATTTATTTGTTCTCAAAAAATCCTGATAATCAATTTTTAATTCCTCTAAAGATGCCCTGGCCACATTGGTCAATTTTATTTCCATTTCCTTAGAAGTTCCCGAAGCCATGCTAGCCTCCACAATATTCTGCTTTCCGCTTCTTGCTGCCTGCACCATTTGATCAATGGTGCGGTCGTATTTTTGAAAGAATCGTTTGGTAAAATAGATTGTGCCGTCGTAAATAATTTCAGATTTTTGATAAGTTATTAAGTTCTTGTAGCCCCCGTGTGGCGGTATAAAGCCTGTTGCATTGGGTTTTTCTTCTTTCATGGTGGTATTGTGACTTTAGGGACAGCTGCGACTTTACCGGGCAAATCCGCAGAATTTCAAAATTAACTAAACGGCATAATATCTACAAAAATACACAATAAAAAACCCGAACAACTCTGTCCGGGTTTTTTGTGGGAGCTGAGGGGTTCGAACCCCCGACCCTCCCGACTAGTTAGTCGGGATGATCTGAACCAGCTGACAGCAGAGCATTTATGCGTATTTTACTTTTCCAGCCTTTTACTTGTCTTTCTCTTTTATAGGCTTCTTCTTTGGTTTCAAAATCTTCGGAATATACGATTATCCAATCCTTGGCCTTACCGGTAAAACCGCTGTGGTTTCGAAGGTGTTTTTCAAGTCTGCTGTTTAATGAGTCGCAAGTGTGACCAACATAAAATTTATCCAAACTAACAGAGTGTAAAATATAAAAATAACAAGCCATAAAATTTGTATCACAAAGTTCGTCATAAAAACCCCGAACATTTCTGTCCGGGTTTTCTTGTGGGAGCTGAGGGGTTCGAACCCCCGACCCTCCCGACTTGTCAGTCGGGATGATCTGAACCAGCTGACACAATTCCCAAACTATTAAATGTTCTTTATAAAAAACCCGAACATTTCTGTCCGGGTTTTCTTGTGGGAGCTGAGGGGTTCGAACCCCCGACCCTCTGCTTGTAAGGCAGATGCTCTGAACCAGCTGAGCTAAGCTCCCTTTGGGGGTGCAAATATAACAAACTTTATTTTCCTGTCAATGAAATTTTCAACCAGAGTTGCCTTTTTTTACTTTTCACCAAAAACATCCACAATGCTCTCCTTTAAAACCCTGACCTCTCCGGGAGCCGCATTTTTTGGTTTTACCACATACTTTCTTTCCGTAACTATCACAGAAACAAGACTATTGCCCTTTCCCTTACTGAAATCAACAGCCAGTTTGGCCGCCTTGTTCACCACTTCTTTGGGAAATTCCTTACCCTTCTTTTTTATAATTACATGTGAACCCGCCCAGTCCCTGGCGTGAAGCCAAAGGTCATTTTTTGCCGCAAGCTTCAACATTTCATCATTGCTTTTGGCGTTTTTACCAACCCAAATGGTAAAATCATCGATTATAAATTCTTTGTAGGGCTTGCTTTGCTGGGCTTTTACAACTGCTGCAGATTTTCGACTGAATGGCTTAAGATCAGCAAATGTTTGCACCTGTTCAATTTGTTCCCTTTTCGCCAGCAGTTCTCTTAATTGACTTTGGGTTTTTATCAGGGTTTCTTCCAGTTTTTCCCTTTCAATAATTTCGTTTTGCGACTTCTTGTAATACTTTCTGGCGTTACCGGCAGCATCCAGGTCGGGATCCAGTTTAATGCGAATTTGCTGTCCGGTGTAATAATCGGGTAAAAATGCACTGTTGATACCCTGTTTTACCAAATGGGCATAGGTAAGTATAATGTCTCCTAACTCCTTGTAACTGCGGCGGGTGGACGACTCTTGAAGCCTTTCCTGCGTTTTTTCGGCAATTTTCTGTAAATGGGTAATCTGATTTAAGCAGGTTTTGAGCAGGTTGCTTTTTTCCCTGTTCAAAAAGAACAATTTCAATATCGCCTCACAGCGGTTGTTCAAATTTTCTATTTCAGCCGTAACACTCTGCTCGTTTTCAACTGCGGCCTCAACGAAGTCGGTTCCCTTCAATGGTGGAAGGCTCAAATCCTTTTTTAGGTTCTG
>CANHCW010000164.1 GCA_947459165.1 Flavobacteriales bacterium | reverse complement strand
TTCCTCTGTATTGATCGTCAGCGGCGGAGCAAACCGAATGGTGTGCGTGTGGGTTTGCTTGGCAAGAAGGCCTCGTTTCATCAATTCAATACAAACATCCCATGCAGTTTTTCCATCTCCAAAAGGTTTAATGTCGATGGCATTCAATAACCCTTTTCCTCTTTGTGCCAACACCAAACCGCTTTCAATTGACTGAATGCGACTTCTAAACAATTCACCCATTTTTTCAGCATTTTCGCTTAATCGTTCATTTTCTAGAACAGAAAGGGAGGCCATTGCCACTGCACATGCAAGTGGATTTCCGCCGAATGTGGAGCCATGTTGTCCGGGATTTAATGTGAGCATTACCTCATCATTACCCAAAACAGCGCTTACGGGCAATACACCTCCGCCCAATGCTTTTCCCAATACGAGCAAGTCGGGTTTAACACCGCTGTGTTCGCAACAAATTCGCCTGCCTGTTCTGCCCATTCCGGTTTGAACCTCATCGGCTATGAATAAAACATTGTATTGGCTGCAAAGTTCCCTCACCCCCTTTAGGTAATTGTCATCAGGAATGATTACTCCCGCTTCACCCTGAATGGGCTCAACCATGAAAGCAGCTGTATTTTTATCGCTGATTGCCAATTCAAGAGCTTTCAGGTCGTTGTAAGGAATGATTTCAAACCCGGGAACAAACGGCCCAAAACTTTTTCTGCTGTTTTCGTCTGTACTGGATGAAATGGCGGCTATGCTTCGTCCCCAGAAATTTCCACTTGCAAACACAATTTTGGCTTGATCATTTGGCACGCCTTTCACTTCATACGCCCATTTTCTGGCAAGCTTCACAGCCGATTCGCATGCTTCAACTCCGGTATTCATCGGCAAAACACGATCAAATCCAAAAAGCTGTGTAATCATTTCTTCAAACATTCCCAGCCGATTGTTGTGAAAAGCTCTGCTTGTAAGCGTTAATATCGAAGCTTGTTCCTGCAAAGCTGAAATAATTTTGGGGTGGCAATGACCTTGGTTAACAGCACTGTAAGCGCTTAAAAAATCGAAATATTGCCTTCCGTCGGTATCCCAAACATAAATACCCTGTCCTTTTTCAAGTACCACGGGCAACGGATGATAATTGTAAACCCCGTATTTATCTTCTTTGGCAATGTAATCGGCCTGAGTCATATTCATGCGAATACTGCAAAAGTACTTCAATTCTGATTGCTGAGTGATTGCAATTGGTCATTATTCACTAAGTTTGAAACGAACCCACAACTTGATACAAAAATTCCAATTTCTGCTATTGTTTGGTTTGCAGTTCATTGCATCTTCTTCGCAGGGCATATATCTGCATTTTGGGCAAAACAGGGTTCAATTTCGTGAATTCAAGTGGTATGCCGCCGGCTCAAAGGTTGCCGATCTTTATTATTACAACAGTCCAAACGGTAACAACAAGCTACTGGCGGAAGAAGCCCTGACAATTGCCGGAGAAGAATTGCCCAAGCTGGAATCTTACCTGGCATACAAAATGGGCAACAGAGTTCAGCTCATGCTGTTCGAAAGTTTGAATGATTACAGGCAAAGCAGTTCGGGTTTTCAAAATCCCGAATGGATTACAGGTGGCATCAATACAGTTCCAAACGATGTGGTGAACATTTATTTCAACGGCGATCGGGACTATTTGAGGTTTCAGATCAGGCAGGGAATTTGCGATGCCATCATCAGAGAAATGATTTACGGTGGATCTTTGCAGGAACGATTCGACAGAATCAAGGCTCCTGCCCTTCCCTTTTGGTTCACTGCAGGCTTGTCCAGGTTTTTGGCTGAAGGATGGTCGGTGAATGCTGAAAATTCGCTGCGAGAGGGTTTTCTGAACCGTAAGATGCTCAATTTCAACTCCATGTCCGATGAAAACCTGCGAATTGCAGGGCAAAGCATTTGGCGTTACCTGGTCGATTATTATGGCCCTGAAGCCCTGTCTGCGGTTATTTTCATGGCGCGCTACAGCAACTCCGCTGAAATTGCCATGCAATTTAAAACAGGAAAACCCATGCGAATTTTCTTGTCGGAATGGAGAAAGCATTACGATAGCATTTTTCAGGCCGAGGAAAAACAGGCAACCCTTCCCAAAGGAAAAGCGAACATACCCGGAAGAATAGCCGTATTGAATCATACCGGTTTCGCATTCAACCCGGCCGGCGACAAAGTGGCTTTGGTTACCAACAAGCTCGGCAGGTTCGATGTTTGGATTTACAATCTGAATAGCGGCAGTACGAAGCACATATACAGAGGTGGTCACCGTATTCTCAATCAAACTCCTGATTACGGCTTCCCTAAACTTCAATGGAAAAGTAAGAACATTACACTGTTAACCTATGAAAATGGTAAATACAAACTGCTTTCACTGAACGAAACTGGAAATAGCGATTTGTTGATGGAATTTAGCGGATTTCAGTCTGTGAACGAATTTGACATAAGCATTACAGGCGACAGTGTTCTGTTTACTGCCGTTAGAAAAAATCACTGTGATATTTACTTAGCTATAATTTCATCGAAAAAAAACATTCAAATCTCCTTTAACAGGCATTTCGAGCACAGCCCTATGTTTGGGGCTGACGGTACCATGGCATTCATTTCCGACTCGGCTGTTTCAGATTTGTGGCTTTACACTAAAGGTAAATTGCAGAATGTCACGCTGAATAAAATCAAAATGTCGTTGAGTGATCCCATTTTGTACAACGATAGCATTGCCGGTGTTTTATCAGATATCACTGGAATAAGGAATGCGTGGTTGATCAACACCAACAGGCCGGGACTGATGTGGGGGCAAACCAATTACCGCCGATCCGTGATTGCACAGCAGCACAACCTTAATAAAACAACGCTGGGAGAATTGCTGCTCTACAAAGGCAAGCATACTTTGTTTACTGGCGACATGGCGCAGAATCCATGGAATGATACCATTTCAGTAAAAAAAATATCCTGGATTAACAGGTGGAGAAACCCTGACAGCGTGCTCAGAGTCTCGGAAAAACAATATTCGCAATTGTTCAGAATTGGCACCGATACTTCGGGACATGAAATATCTGTGGGCAGTTCCACCAACTATACATTTCAAACCGGTTTTCCCAGGATTGATTTTAAATCAGAGGTTGCGGACTCAGAATTATTACAGCCCGTTTACCAAAAAAGAACAGGTGTGAATCCATGGATGCCTGATTATATCATAACCCTCAGCGACAACAAAACCCTTGGCAGTTATTTGTTTAACATGAATTTACCATCGGACATGATGAGAAATCCTGTTGTCATGCCTTTAATCGGATTGTCGCTGAGTGATTTGTATAAAACAAGTCGAATTGAAGCCGGAGCAAGGAGTAATTTTGGATTGAGAAGTACCGATTTTTACCTGCAATCGGCTTTGCGCAGGGGGGCATTTGAACATGAATTTTTTGTTTTTCGCAGAAGCAGAAAGTTTGACGATCAGTTCAATTTTTTCAAACAAAACCTCACCGGCATGGCCGAATACAGACTTTGGAAGCCCCACAATGAGAGCCTAAAAACCGGAATTACACTGGGCTACAGAAGAGAAAGTATTATTACCAAGGCTTCGGAGGCACAGGCATTGTTGCTTCCTGACATAAACGATCATTATGCTCTTGTGCGCACAGAAATCATTTACGACAACACCATTGGAACGGCATTCAATGTTTCTGAGGGTTTGAGGGGCCGTTTCGGGGTACAAACATTTGTAAATTTAGTCAGTTCCAATCGGCTTGCAGAATTGAATATGGATGTGAGAAAATATGTCAATCTGAACAAGGGCCTAACATTTGCCGGCAGAATTGCGGCGGCTTACAATCTCAGCAAATCTAAAATAGCTTATTCTTTAGGGGGTGTCGAAAACTGGCTTAGTTCTGCACAGTATCCTGCCGGCACTTACGAACCATCAGGCAATCAATATTTTTTCAAAAGTTGGGTCTGTAATTTGAGGGGCTTTTACCGCGGTGCTCGGGTTGGAAGCAACTTCGCTGTTGTGAATGCAGAATTGAGGTTTGCTGTATTTAAATCCATCGTAAAAAAACCTTTGTCTAATGAGTTCTTAAAGAATTTCACCATTACAGCATTTGCCGATGCAGGAACGGCTTTTACGGGAAATACTCCAAAAGATCCATCCAATCCATTCAACACCATTTACTTAAATTACCCCAATTACTCCATTTCTGTAACCTCCGGCAGGTCGCCTTGGTTGCTGGGAAGTGGGTTGGGTATACGAAGCCGCATTTTGGGTTATTTCATAAAATATGACTACGCCTGGGGGTATCGTGAAGGGCGCTGGCAAAGGGCTGTGGGATATTTAAGCCTTGGTCTTGATTTTTAAATAAATATTTTCTCAAAAAACGCTTGTTATACATTTATTTTGCATGTTGAATTACAGCACCAAGAATGGGCCTTTTTAGTTTCCTTACACAAGAACTTGCAATCGACCTTGGAACGGCGAACACCCTCATCATTCACAAAGACAAGGTTGTGGTGGATGAACCATCCATTATAGCCATGGAAAAAGCCACAGGCAATGTCATCGCCATAGGTAAAGAGGCCATGCAGATGTTCGGGAAGGAAAATGAAGGTATTAAAACCGTTCGTCCGCTGAAAGATGGTGTGATTGCAGATTTTCAGGCAGCGGAGCACATGATTCGCGGCATGATTAGAATGATAAACCAAAAGCAACGCTGGATTTCACCCCAGTTGAAGATGGTTATCTGCATCCCTTCGGGCATTACCGAGGTTGAAAAACGGGCTGTTAAAGACAGTGCTGAAAGAAGCGGTGCGAAAGAGGTTTATCTCATTCACGAACCCATGGCGGCTGCCGTAGGTATAGGAATTGATGTTACCCAACCACAAGGCAACATGATAATCGATATCGGTGGAGGAACCAC
>CANHCW010000163.1 GCA_947459165.1 Flavobacteriales bacterium | reverse complement strand
GAGTGGAACGCCATCATCACCAACGGTGCCAAACTGCTCTACGCATTTAGCGAGGCCACCGTTCCCCGCATCACTGTTATTACCCGCAAAGCTTATGGCGGGGCATACGATGTAATGAACAGCAAACACATCGGCGCCGACATGAATTTTGCTTGGCCATCCGCTGAAATCGCTGTGATGGGAGCCAAAGGCGCTGCAGAAATCATATTTAAGCGCGAAATCGATGCCGATTCAGAGCCGGGGCGCATCCTCAAGCAAAAGGAGGCCGAGTATAGCTCCATCTTCGCCAATCCATACAGGGCGGCTGAACGCGGCTTTGTCGATGAAGTCATCTTCCCAGAAGAAACCCGCGATCGCCTCATCAAAGCTTTCTCCATGCTTGAAAACAAGGTGCGCAACCTGCCACGCAAGAAACACGGAAACATTCCGTTATAATTAAATATGAAGATCTCATTCAAATCCGTCGTTTTCTTTTTGTTTTTATTCTGCGCTTCCGCGCAACTTTCTGCATCTGCAAACCCTTTAAATCCAGTTATTCCAAAAAAGAGCAGCAACAAAACCAGTGATTATACAACGGGCTTCTCTGCACAACGCTTCTACATTTCGGGTGGTTATGGAGCCATCAATGGTAATTTTATTGTCGCTTCTGCCCTCAAGGAATCGGTAGCAAAAGGGTGGAATGAAGTATCTGTGGTCAAGCGCCCAACCTGGTTCGTAAGGGCGGAATATGCATTAACACCTCATTGGGGGTTGGGCATCAACTTTGCACACGGTGGGGTTGGCTTTGATGTGAAGCTCGATTCCCTCACTTCACAAAATGTTCAGGTCACCGGCAACCTCAATTACACAACTTGGAGTGCGCTGGCGCGGGTCAATTATCATATTTTTACTTCCAACGCAGTAGATGTGTTTGTAGGCACAGGCATCGGTTACAGGGCTAACAGGGTAAGGGTAACAAGCAACGATCCGGTCAAAGACCGCTGGGATTTTCCCGTCGATCTGGGTTTCGTTTCCAAAGTCATCCCCAACACCATTGGTATTCCCACCGTGGGTGCTGATTTTTCTGCCGGAGTGCGCTATTTTCCGCATCCATCGCTGGCCTTTTATACAGAATTTGGATTGGCCAAAAGCATCATTCAGGGGGGCGTAACCCTCAGTTTCTGATGTTGTAAAAATTGCGTTTTTAGCTCAAAATTTTAAGAAAAATAACAAAAAATGTGTTTTTTTTGGCAAAAAATGCAGAAAAAACCACATTTTTTTAAAATTATGAGTGGCTTTTGGTTTTACTTTGCCAACCCAAATTTAACACAATGGATTTAAAAGAAATTCAGGCGTTGATCAAGTTTGTATCGACCAATGCCGTTGACGAAGTGGAAATCAGCAGAAAAGATTTTAAACTTCTTATCAAGAAAAATCCCATACAGGTTGCAGCACCTGCCATGGTTGCAGCACCTGCTCAGCAAATGGTAACAGTAGCAGCCACCCCTTCGGCTCCTGTCGCAGCTTCAGCTCCGGCTCCTGCTGCTCCAGCCGCTGAAACCAAAGCCGATAACCTCATAACCATAAAATCGCCCATGGTGGGTACTTTCTACCGTTCTTCCAACCCCGATACTCCTGCATTTGTGAATGTGGGCGACGAGGTGAAGCAAGGCAAAGTGGTTTGTATCATCGAAGCCATGAAACTCTTCAATGAAATCGAAAGCGAAGTCAGTGGCCGCATTGTAAAAGTGCTGGTTGAAAACGCCACACCTGTAGAATACGATCAGCCCTTGTTCCTGGTAGAACCGGCTTAAATCGCCCGCTATGTTTAAAAAGATTCTCATCGCCAACCGCGGCGAAATTGCTTTGCGGATTATACGCACTTGCCGCGAAATGGGCATTAAAACCGTTGCAGTGTATTCGACTGCTGATAAGGAAAGTTTGCATGTGCGCTTCGCCGATGAAGCTGTGTGCATCGGTCCACCCGCCAGCAAAGATAGTTACCTCAATATGCCCCGTATTCTCGCGGCTGCTGAGGTAACCAATGCCGACGCCATTCACCCGGGCTATGGTTTTCTCAGTGAAAACTCCAAGTTCAGCGCACTCTGCCGCGATCACGGTGTCAAGTTCATTGGCGCCACACCCGAGCAAATCGATTCCATGGGCGACAAGTCCAACGCCAAAGACACCATGAAAAAGGCCGGCGTTCCCACCATTCCCGGTTCTGATGGATTGCTCGAAAGTGTTGAGCAGGGGAAGAAGATTGCCAAGAAAATCGGCTATCCGGTGATTATGAAGGCGACTGCCGGTGGTGGTGGCCGTGGCATGCGCATCGTTTGGGACGAATCTGAACTTGAAAATGCCTGGAACAGCGCCCGTCAGGAAGCCGGTGCGGCTTTCGGAAACGACGGTCTGTACATGGAAAAATACATCGAAGAGCCCCGCCATATCGAAATCCAAATTGCCGGAGATCAGTATGGCAAGGTGTGTCACCTCAGCGAACGCGATTGTTCCATTCAGCGTAGGCACCAAAAGCTCATTGAAGAAACCCCCAGCCCTTTCATGACCCCCGAGCTTAGAAAGAAAATGGGTGATGCAGCCAAAGCGGCAGCTGAAATTATTAAATACGAAGGTGTGGGCACGGTAGAGTTTTTGGTTGACAAGCACCGCAATTTCTATTTTATGGAAATGAATACGCGCATACAGGTCGAGCATCCGGTGACCGAAGAGGTGATCAATTACGACCTGGTGAAGGAGCAAATCCTAATTGCGGCCGGTGTACCCATTAGCGGTAAAGATTACGAACCCGTAAAATGCGCTATCGAGTGCAGGGTAAACGCTGAGGATATTTATAACAATTTCCGTCCCAGTCCCGGCAAAATTACCGTCATGCACAAGCCCGGAGGCCACGGCACCCGTGTTGATTCGCATATTTACGCCGGTTACAGCATTCCCCCGTTTTACGATAGCATGATTGCCAAGCTCATTGTATCGGCGCAAACCCGCGAAGAGGCCATTGTAAAAATGGAAAGGGCGCTGAGTGAGTTCGTGATTGAGGGAGTGAAAACCACCATTCCGCTGCATCAGCAAATCATGCAAAACGAAGACTTCCGCCAGGGTAACTTCACCACGGCATTCATGAATTCGTTTGAGATAAAGTAAAAGGGTTAAACCCTCTTTTATTGTCATTGCGGAAACCCGCTTTAGCTCACATTTGTTTTTTAAACATTTGTCGTATATTTGTATTGGATCTCCTCGTGGATACAAAACAGAATATCAAAACATCAACAGACAACAGAAATGGTCAATTGAGGGCCATCTTATATCTATTACAAACAAATTTGGAGGAGTTTAGTGAAGAAGTTGAACGCAGTTACGAATTGTTAAAACTGGGTGAAAAAACTGAACTGTCTAAAACCATTGAAGATTCCATAGAGGACCCATTGAGCAGTATTTTTAATATTTCTGTAGATATCGATAATCGAATAAAAAATATCGTAGATAGAATCGTTAAGTCCTACTTAAAGCACAATTCTGCAATTGTTCAAACTGCCTATCGAACCAATACTATTAAAGGTGATTTGCACTATTCTATTGTTTTAAAAAATGACAACATGGTCAATCGCAACAGGATTTTTGATTTTTTTGACAAATACGATTTATTGGAAGTTTCACAGAAATATCCCGTTTATTTTCAGTTCGTACCCGTTGATCTTGCCGAAAAAATACAGGTATGTGAGGCGCTGGAGTTGAATGAAGAATAAATGGAACACCATATTTTCAAAGCTGAACACAATCAAAAGTTCCACGATTGCATAGAGGCAGAATTTGATGGCCACTTTTACGATTGGAAGATCACAGTTTTATTCTATGTAGCAATCCACTATCTAAAGGCCTTAGCCATTCTCAGAGGAATTGAAATAGGGGAAACGCATATTGAGATTGAAAAATCTGTAAATCCGGACAGAAACACGGCCAAAATGAGATTAACACGAAATGCATGGCGTGAAGTACAGGAATTTATTCAACTATTCGAGAACAGCGAGATACGAAGGCATTTCCGATTTCGCCACCTTCGAACAGTTGAAGAAATTGGATCATGCCTATTGCGTGCAGCACCTTGATAATTTCAAAAAATACATGGGTTCACAGGGTTTGGCCGTTTAATTTTTCATGGAGGGAAAGAAAAGACTTCCGCCAGGGTAACTTCACCATAGCGTTCATGAATTCGTTAGAGATAAAGTAAATCAAAGCGTATTTTACGCAACAGGGATTGTTGAAGGACTGCCGAAAGTCGGCCATTTTCAGCCCCGACTAGCGTCGCCCTCACTTAATCACCACACCACTTGCCTTAAACTGAACCACCACCTTGGGGGCGTTGATGGCATCAATCTCGGCCTGGGGTTTGCCTTCTTCCTTGGCTTCTTTCTTTAAATCGTCAATGCCGGTGGTGTCGCGGTAAAAGCGTCCGGTGGCAATGGTGTTTTTGCCCGCACAGTCTTTGGCAATAGTAAACTTTTCATCAAATTCGGCATACACATCGGCATTTCCCGCTGTGATGCTGTACCAGCAGCCCTCGCCCTTGCAAACCGCACTGATGTTTCCGCTAACAACAGCTTCTGCTTTTCCGTTCTTTTCAAATTCAGATAGAGCCGCATCGATGGAAACGGCTTTGCTGCTGTCAACTGCCTGACCGTAAACCAATTCTTTTCCGGCGGCCTGCTGTTGGGTTTTCTGTCCGCAGGCGAACAATGCCAGGGCGCAAATGCTTGTTACAATATATTTCATGATTCAAAGGAACAACGCCCTGCTTAATTCGGCAAGAGTTGACTGTGTTTTTGTATAAAATACTCCTGTGCCGCAGCCCACTCAAGCAGTTTTTGTCTCATTTGGTTGGTGTTGGGCGGCAGTTCTTTTTCCCCTAAAAATACGCAATATCCATCTTCGGGGTCGTG
>CANHCW010000162.1 GCA_947459165.1 Flavobacteriales bacterium | reverse complement strand
TGGAATTTTTTTGTTCACGGAACCGATAAAACCACATTTCAGGTTTCTGTTCCCTTTTGCTATGTGCCTACCATTAAGCGCGACGAATTTTTAGAGGAAATGCTGGTGGTGAACCTGAATTTGCTGTACGGCAAATTTTCTTACAACAGCAAAGACAATGTGGCGGCTTTGGTATACCGCATACCGGGAATGTCATTCAGCACCGAGCAATTGCCGGTTGTGATTGACGCCCTGTGTTATTATGCTGAGATGACCTACCATGTGCTGAAAGATGAATTCAGCCTGAAAAGGGTGTTGGCCGAGGAATAAAAGCCGGGGAATTATTACCTGTACATGCCTTGGCTTGCTTGCTTCAACTCTTCAAGACTTTTTGCGGCCAGATAAAAATTAGGGTCTAATTTCAGTGCTTCTTTCAGGGTGTCGGCCACTTTTTGGTATTGCCCTTTGGATTGATAAATGATGCTTCTGAGATAGATAAAAGCAGCTTTTGCGTTCACACTTTCCCTTATGTGTTCGGGCAGATGATCGAGGCGAACCTTTTTCAAACCTGAAATTTCCTGAGCCAATATTTTGTTGATTTCAGCTTCGCTTGATTTGATGTTGTTGCGCGCAAGCTCAATGTAAATGGCATACCATTTATAGGTTAGGTCTGAGGTGGCGTTAAATAGTTCATTAAAAAGTTTAAGAGATGCCGTATCATCCTGCTCTATGAGCAGAGTGCGGGCTTTCAATTCCAGTAAAAAGCGGTTGTTTTTGTTTAAGGAAAGCCCTTTGTTAATGAAGTATTGAAGGGTGTATGTGCTTCTGGTTAAATCGCGCACATCGGCATAAAAATAGTGATAGAAAGCAAGGCTGTCGTAAGCCCAGATGTAATCGTTGGGTTTTAGCGTGGTAATGAACTGCAGGGCTGATGTGGCAGTTTTGTAATCGTGCACCAGCACTGATTTTTCATAAACATCCATTCCGGTTTTTACCGTTTCGTTCATTCTTTTTTCTGCATTCAGAACAGAATCATTCAGCATTGCAATGGCTGCACGCTGATTATACAGCTTCTGCTGAATTTCAGCTAGTTTCTTATCGTTGGCATTGCGTTCGGCGAGCAGTTTCTCTTCCAGTTGTTTGGGAGTTACGCAGGCAACCAAAATCAAACTGCTGCATAAAATCCATGCACCGAAAATTTTCATCGGCGTTCACCTCCCTGAGTTGCCTTTTTTTGAATTTCGTAAACAGCAGATTTGGCATGAACGAAATTGGGGTCAATTTTCAGACATTCCTGCAAATATTCACCCGAGGCCAATAGGTTGTTTTCTTCCAGTTTCAATCGGGCATTCAAATATAAAAATGCAGCCTTGGCGTTCACTGTTTCTCGAACCCCCATATCCGGGTTTATGAAACGAACGGTTTTCTTGTCTATATCTTGAGATTTTAGGGCTTCATCAATGATTTCAACCCCTTTTTGAACTTTACCTGTGTAGAGCAGTATCAGGGCTCTGCTCCATAGATGAGTGTAGTCGCTGGTTTTCTTCCACAGGTTATCGAATGACAACAATGCCAGGGAATCTTTTTGTTCAATGAGCCACAAACGGGCCTGCATTTCCTTCAAAAAATCATTGTTCTTGTTTGCAGTCAGCCCGGTTTCGCAATAATGCAGGGCCGTGTAGGGATTTTTTAATAATCCGGGGATATTGAGATAGAAATAGTGATAAAGTGCAAGACTGTCATACACCCAGGGGTATTTTGCCGTATCGGTAGCAGCCATAGCGGTGAGTGCGGCAACGGCTGTTTGATAATCCTTGGCTTTTTGTGCAGTTTGAAAAGTGAGGTAATTGACAGTGTCATTTTCCTCGCGGGATTTGTTTTTACAAGCCAAAAGCAACGAAATGCCTATGATTATCGTCATTATGGTACGCATGTTTTTTATTATTAACGGTAGTCTGCAAATGTACTATTTTTGCATTGGCTCTATTCCTCTGCAATTCTGAAAAAGTTAAAAACAATATGGCTGCTTTTATTTTGCCTATGCTGTAGCCAGGTTTTTGCGCAGTTGCCTGACATTGTTGCACTGAATGAGCATGTTTGTGTTCCTCAGCCCGTATACCTCGAGATAAAGAACTGCACCGGCTGCAAAGCTTACGAGTGGAAAATTGGCAATGGGGGCTATCAGGTTGGCAAAGATCAGTTTTCAACCATCATCACCACACCCGGGGTTTACGATGTGACGGTGCTCGTCACTACATCCACCAATTTAAAATATCCGATTACCAAAACGGCGGCATTCACGGTGCATGCGGCACCAACGGTTAGTATTTCCTATAACCGACAGGCAACCTGTAACAGTGCCGATACTTTTTTGTTCACCGACAACACGCCCAACAGTGTTTCCCGTGATTGGCTGTTTGAAAATACACTCATCAACAAGGGTCCCCAAACAGCCACATTCCGTTTTTCCCCTTATCAGGGATACAAAAGCGTTTATCTTCTTGCCCGTGACAGCTGGGGTTGTGCTGCAGGGCGCCTATATGATTCGTTTTTCGGAATTTGGTCGGTACCCACCGTTACAGCCAATGCATCGGCTTGGAATGGGTGCAATCCGGCTAAAATTAAATTCAATACCAACAATGTGCTGAACGGACAAAGTGTGCGGCACATTGACTGGTGGTTTCCGGGAGCTTCACCTGCTTATGTAAGAGATACTGCCCCCACCATCACCTTTGCGAAGAAAGATACTTTTTCGTTCATGGCTGTGCTCACTACCAGTCAGGGCTGCATTGATACTGTAGAATACAAAAAGAAAATTCTGATTGGTGATTCTGTTAAATTTTCGCTATCGACCGTACCAACAACATTGTGTGTTAACCAGCAAAACCGGTTTGTGGTGGCGGGCAACAACATAGAAAGGGTTGACTGGGATTTTATTGGCAAAGGGGCCTTTAAACGCGATACGGGCTCCCTGAAATCGGTGACTGGATCATTCGGTGATACCGGTTGGCAAAGTGTGAAAGTCACCGCCACAAGCCACGGTTGTTCAAACACCATAACCAAAAACAGGGCTTTTCGAATTAAAGGACCCAAAGCCGCATTTGATGTGGCTGTGCCCAATTATTGCGCGGTTCCTGATACCCTTGTGTTAACGAACAAATCAGCTGAGGAAGGAACAACAACCTGGCAATGGATAGTAAAGGATTCGGCGGGCAGCACTTTTCTCAATTCAAATTCCAGAAATGTGACTCAAGTGGTAAGATCGTTGAACCGCTACAGCGTAACATTGATTGCCAAATCAACCAATGGGTGTACTGATACAATTTCAAAAAAGGATGCCATGGTGGGTGGGAAAATTGATTCTACTTTCAGTTTCAGCCCCAATCCAAGTTGTCCTGGGGAATATGTGAGCTTTACGCCCAAGGCAGGGCCGGGCAATGCCAGGGTGAGGCATTTTTTTCAATGGACTTTTTATGACAACAAGGGGAAGGTTGCAGGAACAAGCACCCAGTTTAACCCCATCCGGCAGTACACTTTGCCAGGGCGTTATTCGGCAAAACTGATTATCAGTAATTCAAGAAAATGCAAGGACAGTGTTTTCTATAAGGACACTGTAAAAGTGCTTTCTCCGGAGGTGCAGTTGAGTATTAAAGACAGTATTGTCTGCGTGAATGAACCATTTACTGTTTATGCCACCAGAATAAAGCCGGTACCCGGTTATTTTACTTACTGGGACGCCATTCACCTCGATTCCTCCAACATACGCTACCATCTAGAGTCAGATACAGCCACTTTCAAAATCTGGGCTCCCGGGCGTTACAGAATGATGTATGCCATTATGGATGCGGTTACCCGAAAATGTGGTGTTTATCATTATCTGCCGAATCTGGTAAAAGTTAGCGGTCCCATTGTTCGGGCAAAAGTGACCCCACCTTATGGTTGTGCTCCGTTGAACTCGACATTGAGTACAAACTGGATTGCCGATTTGAACTACCACAGCAAAACCGTGGCAAAATCTCAGCGCTGGAAGTTTGTTCAAAATGTAAGCAGCATTATTCCCAACCCCAACCTGGCCAATGTAAATGGCACATTTCCCAAGGGCGTTTACAACTTCAGCCTTCAGTTTACTGGTTCTTCCGGCTGTGCTGATTCAACGGGAATGATGCAGATTGAGTCGGGATTGATAGCCAAAGTGCAGGGCCCCGGCGATAAGCTTTGTAGGGGGGTGAATGTTCAGCTGTACAACAAATCCTCTTATTGGGCAGAGAGTATTACCTATTCCAGCGATACCGCCTGGCTTAAATTCAATCCTTCGAATACGGATCCCAACCCTTACATACGGGTGAATAAAGGAGGAGAATATCCCATTCGCTTAATTGCAAAGTACAAAACCTGTTCAGATACCGCATCCACCATTCTTAGAATTCAAAGAGCAGAGGCAGCTTTTTACTCACCCGACACCATTACCTATTGCGCACCCCAGCTGGTTCAGGTTTTCAATGCCAGTCCGGGCGCGGTGCAAAGCAAATGGTGTTTTAGCGATGGAGATACTGTTTACACCAACGGGCACACCATTTTGAATAAGATTTTCAAAAAAAACAACCCGAATCCGGGTTTTGATATTACCCTGGTTCTGAGAAATTATCTGGGTTGTTATGATACACTGAGTAGAAAAGGATATTTCAAGGTAATAGGTCCGGTGCCTTCGGTTAAAATGAACAATGCACAGGGTTGCGAACCGCTGAAAGTGGAGTTTGTAAACACAAGTTCTGATTTTTCCAGCTTTTTCATTGATTACGGCGACGGAACGGTGCTGGATTCGGCGGGTCAGACGAAAAGAAGTTACAAGGTGACCAATATTTCACTCAACAGGCAAACCTTCAAGCCCAAGATTATTGTTGGTGATACTTTGGATTGTTTTGCAGTCGCTTACCCCGATGACAGTGTGGTGGTACTTAAAAACGCCGAGGCCGGATTCTCGTT
>CANHCW010000161.1 GCA_947459165.1 Flavobacteriales bacterium | reverse complement strand
TCGCGGGTGAAGCCCAATTCTTCCAGCATGTTAAATCTGGCATCGTTGTATTTTTCAGCAGGAATGCCGAGGCGCTGCAAGGTTTCTTCGCCCAATGAATATTTGTTGAATACAAATCCGATTTCGAAAGCCATGGGAGCTTCTGCTTCCAGTTTTTCCAAATCTGCATCAGTGAACCCTTTTGCCAGCAGGGTTTCGTGATTGATGAAGGGAGCACCGGCGAAGGTCTGATGACCCTTGGCATAGTTTACAATGGCATCTACTTCTTCAGGACTGTAACCCAAGTTTTTCAACGCGATGGGAACAGTATGGTTTACAATTTTGAAATAGCCACCGCCTGAAAGCTTCTTGTACTTAACCAGGGCAAAATCAGGTTCAATACCGGTGGTATCGCAATCCATGAGTAGGCCGATGGTGCCGGTTGGGGCAATAACAGTAGATTGTGCATTGCGGAAACCGTATTTCTCACCCCACTGCAGGGCTTTATCCCAGGCATTGCAAGCCGATTTCAGCAGATAATCGGGGCAAAACTTCTCGTCGATGCAAACGGGCTTAATACCCAAGCCTTCGAAAGCCAAGGGAGTATTGTAAGCAGCGTAGCGGTGATTGCGAATTACCCGCAGCATGTGCTTCTTATTCTTTTCGTACATGCGGAACGGGCCTTTTACTGCGGCCATTTCAGCGCTTGTTGCGTAAGAAACACCGGTAAGAATCGCTGTAATCGCACCGCAAATGGCGTTGGCTTCTTTGCTGTCATAAGGAATGCCGGCGCACATGAGCATGCTACCCAGGTTGGCATAACCCAATCCCAAAGTACGGTAATCGTAGCTCAGCTGTGCCACTTCCTTGCTGGGGAACTGCGCCATCAATACTGAAATTTCAAGCACGGTAGTCCACAGGCGTGCCGCATATTCGAAAGAAGGCACATTGAACTCGCGGGTATCATCGTTGAAGAATTTACGCAGGTTCAACGAAGCCAGATTGCAGGCGGTGTTATCGAGGAACATGTATTCGCTGCAGGGGTTGCTGGCATTGATGCGACCACCTTCGGGGCAGGTATGCCATTCGTTGATGGTATCATCATACTGAACACCGGGATCGGCGCAGGCCCAGGCGGCCTCACCAATCAAATCCCATACTTCAGAGGCAGGCTGACTCTTCATCACCTTGCCGGTACTGCGGGCAGTAAAGTCCCAGTTTTCGTTATTCTGCAGTTTATCGAAAAAGCGGTTGGGTATGCGAACTGAGTTGTTGCTGTTTTGCCCTGAAACAGTGGCATAAGCTTCGCCTTCGTAATCATTGCTGTAGCCGGCCTGAATGAGGGCTGACACTTTCTTTTCCTCTTCCATTTTCCAACGGATGAAGCCCATGGCTTCGGGGTGGTCAAGGTCGAGGCACACCATTTTGGCTGCACGGCGGGTGGTTCCACCACTTTTGATGGCACCTGCGGCGCGGTCACCAATTTTGAGGAAGCTCATCAAACCACTGCTGGTTCCGCCACCGGAAAGCTTCTCGCCTGCACCTCTGATGCGGCTGAAGTTGGTTCCCACACCGGAACCATATTTGAAGATTCGGGCTTCGCGTACCCATAGGTCCATGATACCGCCCTCATTTACCAGGTCGTCATCTACCGAAAGAATGAAGCAAGCATGGGGCTGAGGTCTTTCGTAAGCCGAGGTGCTTTTCATCAACTTTTCGGTATCGGGATCTACAAAGTAGTGGCCCTGTGGTTTACCTGCAATGGCGTAGCTGCTGTACAAACCTGTATTAAACCATTGTGGGCTATTGGGAGCAGACTCCTGATTGAGCAAAGAATACACCAGTTCCTCATAAAACACCTGTGCATCGGTGGTTGACGCGAAGTAATTGTACTTCTCACCCCACTGTCTCCAGCAGTTAGCAAGGCGGTGCACAACCTGTTTTACGCTGGTTTCGCTTCCCAGACTTCCATCGGGCTGCGGAACACCTGCTTTGCGGAAATATTTTTGCGCAAGAATGTCGGTAGCAACCTGACTCCATCCCTCAGGCACTTCAACATTTTTCATTTCGAATACAGTGCTGCCGTCCGGTTTTTTGATAACCGAACTTCGCATATCGTAGGTGAACTGATCGAATGGACTTACACCCTCTACGGTGTTTTGCCGAGGGAACTGGAGGCCCTGCGTGTTTACTTTGTTTTCTTGCGTCATGTGTGCTGTTAATTAAGGGATGGTGTTCCCAATGCGTTTGTAAAAACGGTTGGGATTTCAAAACTATTTGTATTGGGTATGCATTTCCGAATTGGCTTTTCCACAGAAAAGGCAAGAACCAAAATGTGTGGGCGTTTTGCCTTGTTGAAAACACTTTTTTTTCAATGGTAGCAACCTTTTCAGCGGCATCCTGTTTGTCATACCCTTGTCATCATTGATAAAACGCGAACATGATTCAAATCAAGGTGAAGTTAGTGAAGTTTTTGCTTAAAAACAAGAACATCCCCGGAAACGGCTATTTTGTGGGCATTTGGCCTTTTTAGTGTTATTTTGCAATCGGTGACCACTACAAAAAATTGGTTCAAGGGCTTTCAGTCAACTGGAAAAAAATGCCTGTCTGTTTTGTTTGATCCGGACGACAGCATGGAAGAAATGCACGAGGTACTGGAAACAGCATTAATGCATGGCATTGATCTTTTTTTAGTAGGCGGCAGTTTGATTACCCGTGGAAACACGCAACAGTGTGTTCAATTGCTTAAAAACGGCGGCGCGCCCAGGGTCATCCTTTTCCCTGGAAACGAGATTCAAGTGGCTGAAAACGCAGACGGCATTTTATTTATTTCGCTGGTTTCAGGAAGAAACCCCGAATACTTAATTGGAAAGCAGGTTACAGCTGCACCGGCCGTGAAAAAAAGCGGAATGGAAGTTCTTTCATGCGCTTACATGCTGGTTGACGGGGGAAAAACCACCAGCGCCAATTACATAAGCCAAACACTGCCCATTCCGGGCGACAAACCGGAAATTGCGGTTGCCACAGCCATGGCTGCCGAAATGATGGGAATGCAGCACATATACATGGATGCCGGCAGCGGAGCCATTCAACCTGTCCCGGAAAAAATGATTCAGGCTGTGCGAAACAATGTACAGGGTGTTTTAATTGTGGGTGGGGGAATTCGCAATGCAAGCGATGCTGTTCGAGCCTGGTCGGCCGGTGCCGATGTGGTGGTAATTGGCAATGGAGCCTTTGAAAACCCGGGTATCATTAAAGAAATGAGTACAATGTTGCAAAAATTGAACAGCAACAACATTGTAGTGTAGTAAAAATAAGTCGCTTTAAAATGAAATGGTATCCTTTTGCAACTCGCTGGCTTAAAACCTCCCAACACCGTGAGTCTTTGCACTCCATTTTGCTTGATGTCACTTTTTTGAGTGATGTGGGTTATCGCAACACCGAAAATAAAAAGAAGTTCTTCTTCGGCGCCGTGAATGATAAAGAATTTGAACTTGAAAGCATTGACAAGGAAAAGAAACTGGCCGGTTTTGTTACAGGTGAAGTGCTTGGTATAGAAGACGAAATGTACGTAAGACTTGATGTTGGCTCTTTCAAACACCAAAGAATTTATGTTTTATTGATTCTGTTCACACTGTTCGGAGTGGGCTTGTTTATTCAGGGTTTTCTGCAAATCTTACCCGATCAATCAAAGACTTACCTGCTGGCAATGGGAGGTGTAATATTTCTATTGCTGGCCTATCTTTTCATGATTTCTTGGAAATTTTCGAAGCAATTGCGATACACGGTTGATTTCTTCAGGGGCATGTACGATGCCGAAGTCATAGAAAAAAAAGATATTCCCTCCGTATTTTTGTTATAGGGGTAAAACCACTTTTAAGTGTTTTAATGAATATGAAAAATCAATTGAAGCGAATTTCAGGCATACTGTTTCTGCTGACTGTTGCGCTTGGGTTAAAAGCTCAAGATACAATTAAGTTGAGAAATGCTGAGATTATACTGTGCACTGTAACAGAAATACGAAATACAGAAATTGAATATCTGCCGTGGCTTGACAGCGGTAAAAACTATCATGCCATAAACAAATCGCTTGTGCACTCAATCACATACAGCAATGGTAAATGTGATACATTCAGCCGAAGCAAAGCAATAGCTGAGGGGAAAATTATCGATACTTTTTCCAATCGTTCTGTGGGATATAATCAAGGGTATGACAATGGATTTCAAAACTACCGGCCAACTAACGAACGAATAGCCGGAGTGGCTTCTTTTTTACTGGGTTTTCCGGGAATTGCAGTTCCCATAATCATTAGCACCACCAAGGTTAAGGCTAAGCAAATAAGCGATCCGGCATTTACGCTAAGCAACAATGAAAATTACAAGAGTGGTTATTTGGCAGGAGCAAACAAACGAAGAGCACAAGCTGTTTGGAGTTCCTATGGTATTACTTACGGCGTTGCAACTGTGGCCACCATTGTCGCCGTTGTAGCACTGCTTTCATATTTTTAGAGCAATTACCCTGCTGTTACTTCAAAATCTCCAGCAAGTCTTTTTCAAGTGAAACCTGCGGTGTTTCAATAATGGAGCCCAGCAAATTGCCATTACGATAAACAAAAAATTCAGGCACCCTGCTTACTTTCTGTTCGGCTGCAAAATCCTTATTTACAGCTTTCTTCTGTTTATCAACCTTAAAATATGCAAATTGCTCTGCCGGCAACCCGGCTTCGCATAGTACCCTGCACATTCTGGGTACTTCCCGGCGCGTATCGGAGCACCAGTTGCCACCTATAACCCTTACTTCAACACCCTGTAATTTGCTGCTTAATTGTTTGCAAGAGCCGGCATCGGGTTTGTATGAAGAAAATTCCATATCCATTTGCCCCAAAAACTTTTCTGCCGACAATACAACAACGGAGTCATCGGAAGCTACATCTTCGGCCACACTTTTTTCGAGTTTGTGCAAAATATCGGGGTGCTGACCGGCACAATTTTGAGCTTGCTGCTGTGTTTTGTTGCACAACTTTAACATTCCCGCCATGGCTGTAAGAATAATCAGCGATTT
>CANHCW010000160.1 GCA_947459165.1 Flavobacteriales bacterium | reverse complement strand
GTGTAGTGGTGATCCGTTGCTGGATTTGGACAGCAGAATAGACCAGACCAAGAGCCGTCCGTTGGGACAAACCAGCGCGTGGAGTGGTCCGCAGGTAACAGGCCGCAACTTTGATCCGAATGTAAGCGGCACCAAGAATGTAGAAGGCCCATTTGTACTGAAAATGAGCTATACGGACAACAACGGCTGCGCCGACACGGAGAACTACATAGTGAATGTAAGAATGCGTCCGGAGGTGAGCATAACCACCACCAAACCGGCGGCGGCCTGCGAGGGCAGTGACTTCCCGCTGCAGAGCAGTAAGAAGTTCACCAATGTAGTGAACTGGACAGTTGTCAATGGCTCAGATGGCAGCATAGACAATGCAGCGGCAGATAACATTGTTTACAAGCATGGTGCGGGTGACAAAACCAACGGACAGGCCTGGTTGAAAGTAACAACCGTTCCATTGGCAGGTGAGGTATGTCCGCAGGCAAGCGACAGCATACAGATTATACTTCATCCGTATCCGATAGTGAGTATGGCTAGTTCTTTGGCGGGTTGTGCACCGCTAACAGCCGGCTTCACAGGCATAGAAAGCCGTGGAATCCCTGCAGGTCAGTTGAAATGGCGCTGGGATTTTGGCAACGGAGATACCAGCGATCAGCAGAATCCGGTGGGAATAAACTATCCCAATCAGGGCAAATACAAGGTTCAGCTTCGCATAACCAATACAGCAGGCAATTGTGCAGTAACGGTAGACAGCATTGATTATGTTCAGGCCTACCCGAACCCTACGGCTTTGTTCAATACCGACCCCGGCTTTAAAACCACGGTGGCCCTGCCTAAGTTCAAAACCATTAACCTGAGCAGCATACCACAAAATCCCTTCAATCCGAAGATGAGCTACAAGTGGGATTTTGGCACCTGGTACGATCCTTACGACGACACCTTCACCACATTTGAGCCCAGATATGCCTACGGCAAGGATACAGCAACCTACTACATCACCATGATTGTAACCTCACAACCGGGCAACTGCAGCGATACATTCACCCGCACGGTGTATGTAGGCCCCGACATTATTGTGTGGATACCGGATGTGTTTACTCCCGATGATGCGGGACCGGGCAAGAACAATGTGTTCAGCATTACAGCCAGCAACTTCAAAACAGCCAAGGTAACAGTTTACAACCGCTGGGGTGAGAAGATGTTTGAAACCACCGACATCAACAAAGGTTGGGATGGAACAGCCAATGGGCAGGAAGCGCCTGATGGTGTGTATGTGTACCACATCGATGTGATTGGTTTCAACGATCAGGTTTACAAATTCAACGGTACGGTAACTTTATTGCGCTGATGTGTTAAACCATGAGAAGGGAATAGGCTGTAAGTTTGGAGTGCTGCTGTTTATTGCGGCGCTGTTCCTGCAGTTGAATCCTTTGAATGCGAACCACATTTTGGGTGGTGAAATTCAATACACAGCGCAGGGGAATAATAAGTACCGCTTTAAGGTTCGTGTTTACAGAAACTGCAATGAGTGCGAGTTTAACTCGGGCAGTTGTGCAAACATTACAGAACTTGAAATTTTATTGCCCCCCGAAGTAAACAAAACCCCCACAGTACTCGGAAAAATACCCATTACCCGAATCAGCCGCAGGGATGTAACCCCTATGTGTGCAATTCAAAAATCCAGTTGTGCCGGGGGCAGTTTTAATGCAGGCATTGAAGAATGGTGTTTTGAAGGTGATTACGACTTTACGGCATTGCTGAAGAATAACTGTCAGTTTGAAATATCGCTGAAGGTTGACAGCCGCCTTGATGCTTGGAATCTTGGAGCAGGAGAGGCATTTTACAATTTTACCCGACTGAACATTTGTGAAAGCAGCGCAAACAGCAGTCCCGATTTTAAAGAACCCGGATTTTTTCTGCTGCCCTATAACCAATCGTTTACCCATCAAATTACCGTGAATGACCCCGACGGAGATTCCATAAGCTGGGAACTGGTATCAGCGCAAAAGGGTTTTAACAGAGACATTACTTACGGCACCGGTTTTTCGTACCAGAAACCGTTAAGTGTAAACTGCACAGGCCCCGGTTGTCCTTTTTTGCCTCGCCTTTGGCCTGTTGCCGGTCTGGGCATTGACCCGCACACAGGTTGGCTGGCATTTACCCCGGTGGTGAACGGACAAAACGGGTTTTTGGTATTGCAGTGCAATGAATGGCGCAAAATTGCAGGCACATGGAAAAAGGTGGGCGTGAGCCGCCGCGACATGCAATTTACTGTGGTGGATCAAAACAATTTTAGTCCCCGCGTTTCCCAGCCTGCTTTAAAAGACACATTTTTTGCCTGCGCGGGGGAAGATTTGGGTGTTGATATATCGGTTTACGATCAGCCTTATTTTGGGGTAAAAGACAGTGTAAAACTCGGTTTTGAATTTCCTTTGCCTGGTTGGCGGGCCGGAATAGCCATGTCGAAAGGCCCAAATGAATACGATGCGAGCTGGAATTTTAAGCCTTCAACAGGTAACATTGCCGAAAAGCCCTATTTGTTAACCATTCGCGGAACGGACAATCGTTGTCCGCTGCAAACCACCAACATTAAAAACCTGTTTGTTTGGGTGCTGGCCAAACCCGATGCGTCGTTTTCCGCCTCAAATCCTCGCTGCAACCTTTTGCGTATGGCTGCGGGCAGCGCTAAAAAAGGCGAGGAGCACAGCTGGTTTATTTTTGATTCAGCCGGTATGATTGAAACCCGCTTTAGCCCTACGGATACCATTCAAGTGCCGCACGGCGGACGGTTTAAAATTGTGCATCAGGTTAAAAACGCCAAAACGGGATGTTACACAGAGCAAACCGATTCTGTTTGGATTCCCTATTTTAGGTTGATGACTGCAAATGTAAACTGGCCCGGAAAAGTGTGTGTTAATACCGAACTGACCTTGCAGGCCGCCTTTACAGGCGGAACTGCCCCCTACCGGTTTACCTGGAACGGAATAAGTGGCGCAGCCGAACAAAAAATAAAAATCAGCAAGCCACAGTATGTGGACTTGCTTGTAGAAGACAAATTGGGTTGCACCTTGCAGTACAATGCTGTTATTGAACCATGGCCCGATCCGGTTTTGAAAACAACCGATACAGCGCGATGTTTACCTCCTCCGGGTATGCCTGTTTCCATGCGGTCACGCTTTAGCGTTTCTCCCGATTCGGGCGCGCAGAACCGGTTGTTGCTGCTAAACGGTTCGGGTGCTGTAAATGGAATGGATTTTTTTGCTTTTACTGCCGGAACGGCAACCCTGCTAATCAAGCATACTACTGTGAATGGTTGTTTGTACACCGATACCTTCAGCGTGCAGTTTGTGAATCCTCCGCCTACGGGCATTGTGCCTTTTAAGGAATTGTGCAGTAACGATGCAGTGGTCAACCTTAACAGTTTTAGCGGCACAACCATACAGTCGGGTAAGTGGGTAAGCATGGGCAACAGCCCGGCTTTTCAGCACCCGATGTTTAATCCTGCAGCAGCGGGGGCCGGGCTACAAAAGTTTGCTTTCGAGGCCGGTTTTGGTGGTTGCATAGTGCGAGATACCATGCAGATTTTGGTAAAGCAAGCTCCTCAGATTCAGTTTCCGCAAGGAAAAACCCTGTATGCATGCGAAAACAGCGCCAATGTAACCTTGTTGGCCAATCCTCCGGGGGGCAGTTGGAAAATTCCGCTTACGAACGGAAGTACGGTTTCACCTTCTTTTCTGGCGGCATCAGGGTTGAGTAAGATATGGCCTGTTTATTCCTACACCGATTTAATGAGCAACTGCAGCGCCACCGATTCTGTTTTGTTTGTGGTGAACCGAAAACCCACCGCGTTGCGTTTGAATGATACAACCATTTGTTCGGGACAAAAACTGGGCATTTTCCCTTTTGCCATAAACAGTTCGGGAATCAGTTGGAACAAACAATCAGGAGCCATCAAAACCCAAATGATGGGCAACGGGCTTTTTGTAGAGGGAGGTGAGGTGAAAACCCCTCAGAATGCGGTTTTACAATACCGCATTAAGGCCTTGCCGGGCTGCCCCGATTCGGTTTCGGCCATACAAGTAAGGGTAAAACCGCTGCCGGGAATCAAACTTACTGCCTCGCCCGCCGAGGCATGCGTGCCCTTTACATCAACTTTAAATGTGGAGTCCGATACGGGTCGTTTGCTTCCCGATAAACTTACCTGGAACATTGATATGAGCAGTGGCAATGCTTTCAGCAAATCGTTGGCGATGGGTTTGCCCGGCAGTCGTGAGGTGATTGTTTATCACAGCCGTGAAGGCTGCGAGGGTGAGCCCGCCCGTTTGCAGGTGGTTGGCAGGGAAACTCCTGAGGCGGCGTTTAAAGTAAATCCTGAAAATGCGCTTGCCACCGCTGATTATCCGAGGTTTGTATTTCGCAATCAATCTCGGTCAACCGATTCACTCTTGCTGTTTTGGACATTTACGGGCGGTAAACCTGCTGCAGGATTTTTACCGGTTTACGATGTATTGTATCCTGCCGATACCGGGCGTTATAATGTAAAGTTGGCCGTGAAATCGAAATACGGGTGTTTCGATCAGGCGAGCCGCACGGTGATTGTTCGTCCCAAATTTTATTTGTGGGTTCCCACAGCGTTTACTCCCGATTCGAAAGGCCCCGGCATCAATGAAGGTTGGGGCGTGTTCGCCGATAGCATGGTTGAATTTGATTTGATTGTGCGCAACAAGTGGGGCGAAATGGTTTTCAGGGCAGGCAATCAAAACGCAAGGTGGGATGGCAATTACATGGGGCTGCCCGCCCCGAACGGGGCCTATGCCTGGCAATTGGAGGGTCGCAGCATTTACGGCCGATACATTTACGAAAGAGGTGTTTTTTCATTAATGCGGTAGAGACGGATGATTATCCGTCTCCATGGATAACAATTGCACACCCCGTGAGGACGGATGATTATTCGTCTCCATTTATTAAAATGTTACCCCGTGTGACCGGATGATTATCCGTCTCCATGGATAACAATTGCACACCCCGTGAGGACGGATGATTATCCAACTCCATGGATAACAATTGCACACCCCGTGAGGACGGATGATTATTCGTC
>CANHCW010000159.1 GCA_947459165.1 Flavobacteriales bacterium | reverse complement strand
GAGAGGGGATAACCCAGAATATCGATGTTGTTTTCTTTGATGTAGTTGTTGAGGGCGTCGTTGGCCAGGTTTTGAATTTCGTCGGCCAGCACACTTTTGCCGTACATGCGCTTTACCATATCCAGTGGTGCTTTTCCGGGGCGAAAACCCTTCATGGCTACATTTTTCTGTATGCGGCGGATTTCTTTGTCTACTTTTTCGTTGTAATCCTCTTTGCTGATGTTGACACAAAGCGTGGCGTTGAGGTCGTCGATTTTGTCGTATGTGATGTTCACCTGATAAAATATTTCAAAAGGAAGGCCAAAATGGAAAGGCGTGACAGCTTGTCACACCTTTCATTCCAGATTAGTGCACGCGGAGGGACTCGAACCCCCACGCCTTGCGGCGCCAGATCCTAAGTCTGGTGCGGCTACCAATTACGCCACGCGTGCTTTAAGGAGCTGCAAAGGTACAAAAAATACCTGTTTAATCCAAGGTATTGGGAAATGAAATCAGAGTTAAAAGCTGCTAACGGAATAATCATAAACCTTCTTGTTTTTCAGGGTTACTTTCACCTTCCAGGTTGTACCTGCGGCTTTTTCGCCCATGTCCACAGCGGGTTTAAACACCAAAGTTTGCAATTTCAGCTGAGGGGCTGCCTGCAATGAAACAACAGCATCAACTTTGGCTCCGCTTTCGTCGGTGATGCTCACGGTGGCATCTTTGAGGTCGGCATCCATGCTGAACGACCATTTATCCATCAACAGCATTTTGGGGCAGAATCTGGAAGGCCAGGTTACGAAATGGGTTTTGTAGTAGGCTGAATCGGGGTTGGGGCGCAAATCCAAAAGCCAGAACACGGAGTTGTTTTCAGCGCATCCAAAGCCCATTTGACGGCCTGCAGGGTTCAGTATGGCCCTGCGATTAATCATTTCGTCACTCTTTTTATCATCCATAAATACGGTGACACACTGGGCCGGATTGGGTTCAAGAATAGCCTGCGCATGCAGGGCCGCTTCTGCCGCATCCTGAGAATAACAGGCGTGAGTTGCCGGTTTGGCTTCGCGGGTGAAAATGCCCTTAGGTGCAAACATGGTGGCCGCGGCCTGTGCTTTTTCGGTTTGCTCCCGGTTCAGCACCATGGCAGTTTTAATGCCTGCATTCTGTCTGAAATAATTGATGCGGTCAACCACTTTGTAAAGCGTGGTATCGGGCAAACTGCCGGGGGTGCAGGTTTTGCTGTTTCCGTTCCACCCGGTGTTGGGTATTTTAATGCCTTTAACGGTACTGTAACCAATGCGGGTTTCGAAATAACGGTTTTTAAAATCGGCTTTGGCAACTCGAAGGTGTAATTCCGACAATTTGGGAGCCGCAGGAAAATCGTTCAACATTCTGTTCAGATATTTCCAGGCGGTATACATGGTTGCCTCTGCAATGGCACTGTCGGTGCAGTTCCACAGCAGTTGCTGCAGGGTGCTTTTTAATTTTTTGTCGGCCGGAAAATCCGCAGTAAGGGCATCGCACATTTCCTGTTGCAGATACAATTCAGTTCTACGAACCGGTTTGGCTGTCCAGCGATTGAAGTAATCGAGGCGGTACTGTGTTATTTTTTTGTTTTTGGGATAATCCTCGCGGGCATCGGCAAACAGAATGGAAACCATTTTGCGGCTGATGTTGTCGGGCGGACTCTTAAGCAAATTCTCGTACACTGCCTCGTCCATAGCCGGCAATTTCATTTGAACGGGGTACCATTGCCTGAAACAGAAAGCGATGGTGGCCGGGTTGTTTCGCCTTAGGAAATAATCGAGCAATTTGAACAAAAAGGCCGTGCTGTCCTTAATCAGAAATTGATCAGTGGAATTCACCACCCCTGAAGAAACGGCCCTGCTTTTGAGTTTATAAAATTGCAATACGGCATCGGTGGCCTCGTTCCAGGGTTTGGCGCTGCTCAGGTTACCTATTTTTCGCAGAAAGTAAAAATTCTGTGCGTACAAAAACTGGGTGTCTGCCGGAAAATAACCCAAAGCACGGTTTACGGCTTCAATGTAATCGGCATTGTAACCCATTAACGATTTTGCATCAATTTCATTTGAAAGCAGAAACCGGGCATTCTTTTTCAGTATCAGATTCAGCGGAAATACCTGTAAGCCCATGGTGGTGTATTCCAGGGCGCTGTCGGCGTTGTTTTTTGATATGTAAAAATTACTCAACACTTCAAAGGCTTCCCGCACATAGGAACCCGGGCAATTTCCTGCCGACCATGCATCGAAATTCCAGTTGGCAACAGTTTTCATAATTTTTACCCCTTCCAGTTCCTGTTTGTCCTTTACATAACTTAACCCCAGCATCCCATAGGCAATGGTATCGCCGGTAAGCAAAAAGCTATTGCGAAACATTTGAATGGATCGGGCGTAGCTGGCCTGTGCAAATGCTGCCATGGCCTCTTTGTTGTTTTGAATGGTAATACCCTTCATCCACACCTGATAGTCATCCAGATATTTGCCTGCCTCATCTTTTTGCCGCGCTTTAATAGCGCTTTTGGCACACTCTCGCAGGTAATTCACCTTGCCGCCACGGTATTTGTCCATGCGGCTCATTTCATATTCAGCACTGGCTTTAATGTACCACCACTCGGCAGCGTTTTTATCTTTGGTAACCTCTTTGGCGGCCATGCTCTGGGCTTTGGCCCAGGCTTTCAGTTCAAGATACTTTTTTGCCTTTTCAATTTGGGCATTGGCTGATAAAACCATCAGCAGGGGAGTGAGTAGCGCCAGAATTTTCTTCATACAGTAAGGGCTGTGCAAATTATTGCAATTCATTCAAAACGCACAAACATGTGGAAATATTTGTGAAAACGAGCCGGCCTATCTCAGCAAGGTGATATTGACCTTTTCTACCCTTCGCAGTTTGTCTGTCCCCATCATTTCAAGCAAACAGGCATACACGCCTTCCTGTGCAGGTTCTCCCATGTAATTCCCGTCCCAGCCTGCGTTCAAATCTGTTGTTTGAAAAACTATCTGCCCCCAGCGGTTCAAAATGATCATTTTTACGGAAGTAAAACCATCCAGATAGGGTTTGAAAACATCGTTGGGTGCCGCATCGTTAGGGGTAAATGCGTTAGGAATGAAAAAAACGGGCGGACAACTGTCAATCAAACTCACCTGATCGGTTTTTACACATCCGTCGGGGCTGGTAACACGCACGGAATAATCGCCGGCAATATTGGCTGTGATAGACTGTGTAGTTTCGCCGCCGGGTGTCCAAAGGTAGCTGCTGCCGGGATTTCCCGCATCAAGCAGCACCGCCGCATTGCGGCATACAAATTTATTAGGTCCCAAATCCACTATCGGTGAAACACCTCTTTTCACCACCACTGTTTTACTTACACTGCCGCAAACACTCCAAACTTTAACCGAATAGGTTCCGGGCTGGTTCACGCTAAAAAGACGGGTGTTGGTGTCTTTTCCACTGAGGTTCGCATCGGGACTGGTCCAATGGTAACGCGCACCTCGAAAATTGTTGCCTGCGTTCAGGGTAACTGAAATGTTCGTGCCGCAAATTACCGTGTCGCGCATGGGTATGGGTTCAAATACACTTTGAATGACCAACACATACAATTCCTGAGATTGTTTGCTAGAATCGGAAAAGGTGCTTCGGCAGGTGGTGAGAAACAAACCGGTATCGGGATAAGTTACGCTGGGTTCCCTTAGGGTAGATGCGGCAGGAATTCCTCCCTGAAATTTCCAAAACCAGCTTACCGATGGCAAACTGCTGCCCGTATTGAATTCCCGGTAGTTGATGGCACTGCCCTTGCAAATAATCAATGATGGCGTCTGAGCCTTTGTGGAGGCAAAAATACATACCAATATACAAAGGAAGAATAGCGGGCGCATTTCGAAGGCAAAGCTAAAAAAATGGAGCCATTATTATGCCACACGAAATGTAAAATTATTATCAACCTGCCAATCACAATTATCTTCGCACAGTGTCGGAAAGAATTACCCTTTTTGCTTCTGTTTTGTTGCCGCTTCCGGTGCCCAAAACCTATACCTACAGGGTTCCGCACGAGTGGAACGATTTGGTGCAGATAGGACAGAGGGTGGTGGTGCAGTTCGGAGCCAGAAAAATTTTCTCCGGCATCATCCTCGATTTTTCCGATTCCCCGCCGGAAGGATACACCGCCAGTTACATCCTTGAACTCATGGAAGAACACCCTGTGGTGAATCCGAGACAGCTTAATTTCTGGAACTGGGTAAGCCGTTATTATATGTGCCATCCGGGCGAGGTAATGGCCGCGGCTCTGCCGGCAGGACTGCGTTTGCAAAGCGAAAGCATCATGGTGCTTCACCCCGAATTCGATCCGGAACGCCTTCCCGAACTCGATGAAAAAGAAGAACTCATTCTCAACGAGCTCGTAAAACGAAAGGAAATGGATCCCCGCGATGCGGCCGGTCTGTTAGGTACCAAAAGCGCCATGCGTTACATCCGCAGTTTGTACCTTAAAGGGCAGTTGCTGCTGAAAGAAGAAGTGGTGGAAAATTACAAACCCCGCATTCAGGATTTTCTCACCTTGTCTCAGGAATGGGACAATGAAGATTTCGCCCGCCAAACCCTTTCCGCACTTGAAAAAAAGGCTCCCCGTCAAGCTGAAGCCATCATGGTGATTATAGGGCTGGGCAAAGGCGAATTTCCCAAAAAAGAGCTGGTGGACAAATACAAGATCGACACTGCGGCCACCCAGGCGCTGGTAAAAAAAGGATTGCTTATTTTATCAAAAAAGCAAACCGACCGTCTCAAAGGGTTCGAAGCCGAACCGCATGAATTCAAACTTTCCGAACATCAGAAAGCGGCCGATGAGCAAATCAAAGAGGGGTTTGATCAGGGCAAAAATGTGCTCTTATACGGGGCCACGGGCAGCGGCAAAACTTATTTGTACATTTCGCGCATTCTGCAGGCACTCGAGCAGGGAAAACAAGCACTCATGTTGGTTCCAGAAGTGGCCCTCACCGAGCAACTCGTGGCCCGTCTTTCTCATTATTTCGGTTCTGAAATGGGCGTATGGCACAACTATTACAGCGGAAACGAACGCACTGAATTGTACGAAAAAGTAATGAACGGAAGCATTCGATTTGTC
>CANHCW010000158.1 GCA_947459165.1 Flavobacteriales bacterium | reverse complement strand
TGATGCAGGTAAAAACAGGTAAAAGAAAGTGAGCAAGACTGCCGAAAGGAGAAAAAGGCCGGGTAAAATCACAGAAATAGGTTTTTATCCATGTTCAGCCATTCCATGGCGCTGTCGGCCAGCATGGTTTGTTTCACGGCATCGGGAATATGGAGGGAACGAATGAGTTCACCGGGAATGTCTTCGCCCAAAGGATAGGGATAATCCGTGCCCATGCAAATGCGGTGCGGACCAACCAGTTCCATCAGGTATTCCAGCATGCGGGCATCGTGTGTAAGGCTGTCAACCCAAAAACTGCCTAAGTATTTGGCCGGGTCGTAGGGATTGTCGGTGGCCACCAAATCGGGTCTGCAGCGCCAGCCGTGCTGTATTCTGCCAAAGGTTCCGGGAAAAGCGCCGCCACCATGGGCAAAAGCCACACGCAATTTGGGCAATTTTTCAAAAATGCCTCCAAAGATCATGCTGCTCATGGCCAAAGCAGTTTCAGCAGGCATTCCCACCAGCCAGGGAAGCCAGTATTTGGGCATTTTCGATTTGGCCATCCACCACCAGGGGTGAATAAACAGTGCCATATCCAAATCCTGCATGGCTTCAAACACTGGAAACAACTGGGGTTCGTTCAAATTCCAGCTGTTAATGTGCGATCCAATTTGAACACCTTTCAGCCCAATAGATTTGCAGCGTTCCAATTCCTGTATGGCCAGCTCGGGATGCTGCATGGGCAGGGTTCCCAGGCCCACAAAACGCTTCGGAAATTGGTGAACGATTCCGGCTATATGGTCGTTTAGAAATTTGGCCATCTCCAGCGTATGTTTTGGGTCGGCCCAATAACTGAACATTACGGGAACGGTACTGAGAACCTGCACATTGACCGGATGGGCGTGGGCATCGCATTCCACTAAGCGCTGATTGGGGTCCCAGTTGTTGCTTTCAATTTCGCGGAACAGTTCGCCGTCCATCATCATTCTGGCGCAGCAGGGTTTGTGGTGTTGGAGAGAAATGAATTCCCCGTAGCCAAACTGACTTTTCCAATCGGGTAAATGTTCCGGAATAATGTGGGTATGAATATCTACTGAAAAAAACCTGTGTTCAGACATTGTTATTGCTTGCAAAAATAGAGTGAGAATAGTCAAAACCACTCAAGGTGCAGTTCATTCAATCATCGCAATGGTTTGATTTAAGGGATGATGCATTCATAATAGCACAAGAATATCCTATTTTTGCGCACTTTTTAGTTCAATGTCTCAACGCAAAATAGATCTGTTAGCGGCTTCAAGCATTGTGGTTGCCAACATGATAGGGACCGGAGTTTTTACCAGTTTGGGTTATCAGCTTTTCGGCACAGCTCCGGGTTTTCCCATTCTCGCCATTTGGCTGGTGGGTGGTATTCTCGCATTTCTGGGTGCATTGTGTTATGCAGAATTGGCGACCCGTTTGCCCGAAGATGGAGGAGAGTATTATTTCTTATCTAAAATCTACCATCCTGCTTTGGGTTTTATGGCCGGTTTTGTTAGCGCCACAGTAGGTTTTGCAGCACCAATAGCAATGGCTGCCCTGGCGCTTGGAGCCTATCTGAAAGGTATTGTTCCCGGGCTGGATGAAAAATTGCTGGCGGCAGGAATTGTATTGGCCATCAGCACCATTCACGCAGTAAATTTTAAAGCAGGTCTTTCATTTCAAAAAGTATTTACCATTGTTAAAGTGTTTATCATAGTTGTTTTCATCGCTATTGGTTTCTCAAAAGGCAATGTGCAGCAGGTGAATTTCAATCCCGGTGACTGGAGTTGGGAAAAAATAGTAAATGTAGGTTTTGCGGTCAATCTGGTGTGGGTATCTTTCGCATACAGCGGTTGGAATGCCAGTGCCTACATTGCGGGCGAAATCATTCAACCCGAAAAAAATCTTTCAAGAAGTATTCTTTGGGGAACAATGATAGTTACGGTTTTGTATGTGTTTCTGAATGCAGTTTTCATGATGACAACTCCGGCGGATAAAATGGTTGGAGTAAAGGAAGTTGGCCTGGTCGCCTCCGAATACATTTTTGGTGTGAATGGCGGAAAAATAATGGGTGGAATTATTTGTGTATTATTATTAAGTACCATAAGCTCCATGATTATTGCCGGTCCCCGGGTAATTCGGCCTATGTTTGGAAAAATATCATTTCTAAAACCTCTTGCAGCTACCGATAAAAGCGGCAATCCCGTTTTGTCCATTGCCTTTCAAACAGTTTTGGCATTGGTACTTCTCTACACCATCAAATTCGAATCGCTGACCTACTATATTGCCTTTACTTTGTCTATGTTTACTGTGCTAACGGTTGCGGGCATTATTGTTTTGCGCATTCGTGAGGGAAAGCCTGAAGGATACAAAGCATTCGGTTATCCTGTGACCCCGGTTTTATTCATAGCAACAACCCTGGGTGTGGCCGGATTCTTCATGTATAAAAACACCACCGAAAGCCTGGCAGGCCTGCTCACCATCTTAATTGGCCTGGTAATGTATTATTTCAGTGATTTCAGGAAGAAAACAACAGAACTTTAAATCAATTCAATACTTAACAATAAAATGAAAAGAACTCTCTTCATATTTCCGGTTTTGGCCTTGGCACTCGTATTGTCATGCGGTGGCGCAGGCAACGGCAAAACCAAAAGCGCACCCAAGGATTCAGTCACTGCCAAAAAGGCAAATCTGAATTTTGATCGCAAGTTCAATGATTATGCCCGCTTTATTGCCGGCATGACAGCCGAAACGGGAAGCAGCCTGAAAAAGTACGACAGTGTAAAGGTTGTGCAAGACCACATTTCAGCTTTTGGCAAACGATGGGATGAAATGGAGAAAAACCGCCTCAGCATTATGAGAAAGTGGGCTAAAGAAGAGCTTTATCCCAAGGTAGATGAGAATCTGAACACATTTTACCCTTTCAGCGGTCCCGATTTTTTGCATGTGGTTCAGTTTTACCCTAACAGTAAAAAATACATGTTTTTGGCCAATGAAATGGTGGGCGAAGTTCCTGCTTTCGATAAAATGACCCAGCCACAGGTAATGGCCTATTTGCAAAGCATTGAACGGGCATTGGGCGATATTTTTAAGCGCAGTTACTTTATCACAAGTTATATGGGCAGTCAGATACCGGCAGTGAAAGGCGTGATTCCTGTTTTTATGGTGTTTTTTGCACGCACAGGACATCAGTTGCTGAATGTGGAATTCATTACCGTAGATGCTGCAGGCAATGCAGTTCCACGCAATCAAAGACCAAATGGAGTAAGTGGAGTTCGCTTTACTTTTTGTCCTGCAGGTAAATCTGATGATATCAGAACGCTGGAGTATTTCAATACCGATATCAGTGATTCTGGCCCGAATGGCACTAGTGGTCTGAAAGCTCGTCCTGAATTCGTTAAATACATTGAGTCGTTTGGCCCCGCCAACACCTTTGTGAAGGCGGCCAGTTACCTGATGCATTACGAAACTTTCTCTAAAATTAAGAACCTTACCATAGCCAAATCGGCCAGTTTGCTGCAAGATGATACCGGAATTCCTTATCGTTTTCTGGCCTCAGGTTTCCAGCCCAATTTGTATGGAAAATACACCATTCCCATTAAAAACTTCAGTGCAAGTGCGCATTACCAGAAAGATTTGGCCAAGCTGTATGCCGATTCTGCAAAAGTGAAATCACTTCCGTTCAGTTTGGGATACCACTGGCAGGATTTGAATCAGAATTACATGCTGTTTGTGAAGAACAGCAAATAAATAGCTTGCATTAACTGCTTCGGGGTTATTCCTGTGGCATGAACAGAAAAAAGCCGGTTTGTACATTTTATATTTGCGCTGAATATGAAATACAACCGCCTGTCAATTTGTGGATTCAGTTTGCTTTCAGTTTTGTTTGCGCTGACATCCTGCAATGGTGCTAAAAAGTCGGATGCTACCAAAAAAGATTCAGTCAAGAGCCAGGCTGAGATTAAGTTTGACCGCACTTTTAACGATTACGCCCTCTTCATTTCAGGTATTTCGGGCAAGCCGGGTTCTGTTTTGGGAAATACCGATTCAACGCCTGCGTTTACAGAACACAAAAATGCCTTTGGCAAGCGCTGGGATGAAATGGATCAAAACCGCCTGTCGTTGATGAGAAAATGGGCAGGTGAAGAAATTCACACAAGGGTAAACAAGAACCTGAATACATTTTATCCATTTAGCGGCCCCGATTTTCTGCATGTATATCAAATTTTCCCGCATAGCAAGAAGTACATGTTTCTGGCCAACGAACCTGTGGGCGATGTGCCTGATTTAAAGGCCATGAATGACAAAGACAGGGCGGAATATCTCAAATCCATTGCCGCGTCTTTGGGAGATATCTTTAAGCGCAGTTATTTCATTACAGGCCGAATGATGAGTCAGATTCCCCGTGTGAAAGGCGTGATCCCTGTCTTTATGGTGTTCATGGCTCGCAACAATTGCGAAATCATCAACATTGAAAAAATACAGTTGAACAAGGATGCCAAAACGGCGGTGCGCGCAGGTTCAGCACAGGGAGGTTTGCTTGAAGGTGTTCGCATTACTTTCAGACCTGCGGGAAACAAAGCTGACATAAGAACACTTGAATATTTCTGCTGCGATGTGAGTGACGACGGCCTGACCAAAACACCTGAACTACTCACTTATATTGGCGCTTTTGGCAAGTCGAATACATTTGTAAAAGCCGCGAGTTACCTCATGCACTATGGTACATTCTCAAAAATTCGCGAAAAAACCAAAGAGATTTCCGCAGGCATACTGGAAGACGATACCGGGATTCCGCTGCGCTACCTGGAGGGTTTCAAACCTGTATTGTTCGGCAAATATGTAAAGCCTATCGAGGATTTTTCGGGAGTATACCAGGCCGACCTGGATAAGCTTTACAAAGACAAAGCCGATGAGGTGAGGCCTTTGCCATTCAGTTTGGGTTACCACTGGAAAAACAAGGATCAGAATTACATGCTGTTTACCAAATAATAACCATGAAGCCGATTTCGGTTTGGTTGCTTTTTTGCGGTCTATCCTTACTCAGTTCATGCGGTATCTCTGCCAAATTGGGCAATGACCGTTTTTTTAAAAAACTGGCCAAATCAGGTTCAGACAGTTTTAAAAAAGTATTCGAAACTCCTGAATACAAGCTGCAAATTGCATTCACTTCA
>CANHCW010000157.1 GCA_947459165.1 Flavobacteriales bacterium | reverse complement strand
TTTTCATGTTCCAGCGTATGGCTGTGCCTGGCATTGCGCTTCTTGATGCCTGTACTGGGCAGTTGATTTTGAAAAAAGGGTGGATTACAAATAATGGTATCAAACTTTTCAGAAGTATTCCAATTTAAAAAATCAGCATGCGTGGCATTGAGTCTGTCTGTCCAGGGCGATTCTTTAAAGTTCAGTTCAGCATCTTTCAGGCTTTCCGTGTCAATGTCGATGGCGGTAAATCTGGTTTTTGGATATCGTTGTGCCAGCATCAGCGACAGCAAACCGGTGCCTGTACCAACATCCAGCGCTGAAGTGGCTTCGCCCAAATCGATCAAAGCGCCAAAAATGCAGGCATCGGTGGTAACGGGCATGGCCGCACAGGTTTGATGAACCGTGAATTGTTTAAACTGAAACGGGTTGCGCTGTTTCATTCAAAAAGGGTCTCGGGCTGCAGGTTGCCAATTACCGATTTGTTGTTCATATAACTAAACTTGCCTCCGTCTTGCAGCAACAGCATCGCATCGCAGTGTTTCATGGCCAGTTCCAGATCGTGGCTGCTGTAAACAATGATTTTATTTTCTGCATCGCACAAATCGCGCAGCAAAGCCAGCATTTCCCTGCGCGACGGATAATCCAAAAAGGCCAGGGGTTCATCCAGCAGCAGCACCGGGGTTTCCTGCGCCAAACAGCGGGCCAGCATCATTTTTTGCTTTTCGCCATCGCTAAGACTGTTAAACAACCGATCTTTCAGGTGATGCAAGCCCATTCGCTGCATGGCTTTTTCAGCGATTTCGAATTGTGCGGATTCGGTTTTTTTCCAGGGGGAAACAAAACGCTGTCTTCCGCCAAAAACCACTTCCGAGGCGGGGGTTAACGGCACATCGGGCGGTGTGGCCTGCATCATTGATAGCAAGGAAGCCCGTTCGGCAATGCTCTGCCTGTGCAGATTTTTATTTTGAATGAGAATTTCACCGGAAGGGGGTTCGTTCAGTCCGGCCAATATGCGCATCAGCGTGCTTTTTCCCGAACCGTTTTTTCCTGCTAACAAAAGCAAACTGCCGGGTTGTAATTGAAACGAAATGCCTGCATGCAGAACCTTTTGGGTCTTTCCGTGCGGGAATCCGCTGTTTACATTATTCAGGCAAAGCATAGAATTACCGTGCAAAGTTGGCATTTTTGGAGTGTGAAACCACAATTGATTCCAGCAAGCCCTGCAGAAATTTTAAATATCAGGGAACTGGCCGTTGACATTTGGAATGAATATTACCCCGCCATTATTGGTACCGAGCAGGTGGAGTATATGCTTGGAAAATTGTACTCCGAGGCGGCCCTGCTCGATCAAATGCACAAGGGGCAAGCGTTCTGGCTGATTCGACTGGAAGACATTGTATGCGGTTTCGCGGCTGTAAGCAAGGAAGCAGAGGGGCGCTATTTTCTCAATAAGTTTTACATTCAGCAACACAGCAGGGCAAAAGGACTGGGGCTGGCTGTTTTCCGCGAATTGCTGAACCTGTACCCCGATTTGCAGGAAATGCGCCTGCAAGTGAACCGACAAAATGTGGTGGCCATCAATTTTTATTTCAAAGCCGACTTTGTGATTGAAAAATCAGCCGATTTCGATATTGGCGATGGCTATTTTATGAATGATTTTGTGATGGTGTATAAGGTTAAATAAAATATAAATAATGTTAACTTTGATTCGATATTATACTTATAATTAATTGAATCATTATATCTTTTTCTTCAGGTTTGCTTTGTGCTACCAGCAGAGCAATAGCCGTTAATCCGTTGTCGTTTATTTTCAATTCACCATTTGCTTTAAAACGACATTTGTTTTTTTCTAAAAACCAAACAAAAAGAAATGCGCCTATGCGTTTATTACCATCATTAAACGAATGATTCTTGATAACAAAATATAGGAGGTGGGCGGCTTGTTCCTCAATAGTTGGATAAAGGTAATTTCCATCAAAAGTTTGCACTATACTTTGAAGAGAACCTGCAAAACTGTTGTCTTTTTCTTGACCAAAAAGTTCAGTAGCTTCATGTTTTTTAATAAGTTGTTTTTTTAATTCTTCAATGGCTTTTTTGGCTTCATTATATTGTATTTCATAGGTTATATTGTCATTAAGATTTTCCGGCTTAAGGTTTTGGCTATCAAATTGACTAAGCAGGACAAAACTTTGGGTGTAATTGCTAATTATTTCTAATAATCCTTTCGCTTCCTGCAAATGCAATGGTTCCTCCTTAATTGCCGAACTTATTATTTTAATTGTTTGCTGTAGTTGATTGAGGCGATTTTGGTTGAATGTATATCCTTTTATCAGCAACTCTTTTAATTTTTGAGTAGCCCACTGGCGAAATTGAGTTCCTCTCTGTGATTTAACCCTATATCCTAATGAAATAATAACATCCAAATTATAATGCTCCACTTCTATCGTTTGAGTTTTCCCTTTAATGGCCCCATGTTTTGTGGTTGTCGCAAATTTTGCGACAACCACATTCGGCTCTAACTCTTTCTCTCTAAAAGTGTTATTAATATGCTTTCCTATGGTTTTAACATCCCTGTCAAAAAGGACTGCAATTTGCTGACGATTCAGCCAAACAGTATCCTGCTCAAACTTTACTTCTATTTGAGTGCTGCCATCTGCCGCCTGATAAATTTCTATTTTATTACCCAACGAAGTATTAATTTATGTTGCAATTTAAGGAATGATTTTGATGAATTAAAATCTATCGAATAAAGGTTATAGGTACTAACCGCAAATCAATTTCAGTCCTCCGGGGATGACCTTGGCGTGAATCACCTCTGATTGGTACATTTCTCCATCGGCCTGCCAATGTCCGGGACTGTTCATTTCAATGCATACCTCCGAAACCTGCGCGTATTCCACCGCTTGCAGTTGCAGGTGTTTTCCAAAATTTACCAGCCACACATACAGCAGTTTTTGCCAGAACGGGGGCGGTTTGATGAGCAACAGATCCATTTTGCCATCGGTAAAGCTGGCTTTGGGATACAATTTAAACCCGCCGCCGGCCCGTTTGCCATTTCCCAGTGATATGGTAAAAACGGCGCTGTTGTATTGAAAATCGGGAGAGGTGATTTTCATGTTGCCGGGTTTGTAGGTAAATAAATGCCGGGCAAGGGGCAACACATATTTTAGGACTGCCGGCACCTTGCTTTGGCTTGCTTTCCCCGCCACCAGGGCCTCAAAACCCGCACCTGCGGCATTGTGAACGAAAGTGTTGTTCACCTGCAGCAAATCAACAGGGGTAATTTGTTTGGAAAGAATATGCTTCGCCAACTTCTCAATACGGGGTTTGGGAAAGGCGGAGGCAAAATCGTTGCCACTGCCTACGGGCAAAATGCTGAATGAATTGCTTTGAATATCGGCATGGTTAATGGCGCAGTGCAGGGTTCCGTCGCCACCGGCCACCAGAATGTGCGCGTCTTTCAGCTGTTTCAGTTCTGCTATTTCTGCAATACTTTTCGCGCAAATTCCTTCATTTTCCAGCGCCGTTAAAATTTCCCCTATGGCCTTCTGCGAATACCTTCCCGCCCTGGGGTTGTAAAAAAGGTAAACCAGCTGCATGGGGCGAAGATAGGGGTGGGTTATAAAAGTTTGGGAGATGGATTAACTCACTTATACCCGCTAAAATCTTCCGCCTATAAATCCTTTCCAGGGCTTATACTCCCCAAGTTTCAGTGTGTACTTGTGTGCAATTAGCAAGCGAACATAATCGACCAAAAACAAAAAACCAAATAAAAATAATGAAATAACTACGAAATAAGAATATTGTTTGTGGCATATATGGCGAAACTATTCACTAAAGGGCCACTTTCAATTAAGCAGCGCACCTTACCGCTTCCCTTGCGTGTTCACCAGCCCATACCCAATTAACTCATCGTAGTTCAGCGTTTGGTTGCGGTGGTACATCAGCACCTGATAGTTGTTTTCGGTTTCGCTGTGTGCGCCTTCAAAATGCTTGGTGTCCCACTCGCCGGTGGCCGGGTCGTAAACCGCATACACATAGTTGTAATATGCTTGTTTGAGGCGCACCACCGCTTCATAGGTTTGGTTGTCGGCGTTGTAAAACATTTTAAAATCTTCGTTGCGCCGCCAGTCACTCAGTTCACCGTAAATGTAAACCTGCTTGCCTTTCAGCTCTTCCTCGCTTTTTACGCTGAAATGCACATAGCAATAATCGCTTTCAGTGGTGGAACCCGAGGGCAGGGGAATGTCGTTGGTGAAAATGAGGTAACGCCCGTTGTAATCGCGCCAGTTAAAATAGCGGTCAAAGCGACGGGTTTGGTCGGTAATCAATACAATGTGTTTTTGCCCCGATACATTGAAGCGCTGTTTTACTCCGGCTGTGCTCATTCGAAAACTGCGAATATCGAAAAAGCGGTATTCGTTAAGGCCGTTGAACTGATTGCCTGTTTGGTACTGATATTTAAACACATTGCCAGCAATAAACTGAGGTGCGAGATCGGAGATTTGGCTATTCCATTCGCCGTTGCGCAGAATAACAGACTTTAAATCCTGGTAGGGTTTGGGCATGAAGTAATCCTTCTCCAGGTAAAAATCGAAATTGATTTGCTGGTGGGTGGGCCTCAGTTCCACCTGATTGCTTTGTATGGCTTTTACATCCACGCGGCCTTTTGCATCGAGTACCATCAGGCGGCGGCTGAACACAATGTCGCTTTCATCAAAATTGCGGTAAACCAGCAGCAGATAGTTGCCAGACAGCTTGGGTTTTACATTGTCGCTGGGGAGTACCACGCTGTAATGGGTAAACTGGGTAAGGGTGCCGTTGCTGAAAGCAATGTTTTCTATGTTTTCGTAGCCTTGCCCTTGCAGGTACTGGCTTTTTTGCAGGTTGCTGGTGTTCCAGGCGGCATCGCAGTGTATAAGGGTGAACTGGTAGTAATCGCGTTCGCTGCTCATTTCATCAAATTCGAGCAGGAGTGTGGCGCCTTTGTCGAGCTCAATAATGGGAAAGTTAAAGCCCGACTGTCCTTGTTCAAGCCGCACGGTTTTAATGTTTTTCTCGTACACGGCGTTGGTGTTGCGCAGAACGCTGTCTTTAGCAGAAAACAACAGTTGTGGCAATACGCACAACAGCAAAACACTCAGTAGTCTCATTTGCACTGGTTTATTTCCAAATCTATGCCAAAAAAGTGAGTGGTGAAT
>CANHCW010000156.1 GCA_947459165.1 Flavobacteriales bacterium | reverse complement strand
TACATGAAGAATTTCCTTGACCAAAGCTTCGGCTTAACCGCCGATCAGCTGGAAACCATTAAAAATACTGATGATGAGAAAACCAGAATCAAGGAATTTATAAGGGGAGTTTACCAAAGGCAGGCTTTGGGCCAAATTCCTCGTCCTCCTGTTATGGACAATGGAGATGCGGTAACCATCAGTTATGCAGCTGAAGTCCTTCGCTATTTCAAGCCCAAATTTCTCACGCTGAATATGAGTGGAGTGGATGGCTGCCACAGCAATTTCACAGGTTATTTGAGAAGCCTGCACCGGGCGGATCATTCCGTGGGTTGGCTATGGAGCTACATTCAAAACAACATTCCCGAAATGGCCGGCAAAACCATTATTCTTGTTGCTCCGGAGTGTGGAAGAAATTTGAAACCCAATCCCATTTTGGATGAGAATGACTGGTATGCATTCGATCACAGCGATGCCAATGCGATGAGGGTGTGGGGTGTAATGGCAGGAAAGAATGTACCTAAAATGACTGTCGGTGGTCAAGGCAATCAGGTGGGGAGGTTAACAGACATTGTACCCACCATAGCCGATATATTTGGCATTTACGATGAAGTCAAGGCCAGTCCGTTTATCGACCCACAATCAATGAGTTTGTTTAGAAGAATGTAAGCCATGAAAAAGTTAATCCCCATTCTTGTAACCGGAATTCTTGTTTTGGCAATTGCCTGCAAAAAGGAGGGCAACAGTAACATTGACAATCCATACAATAAACCCATTGATACCGGCAAGAACGACGACCCCAAGGATTCAACCGCCAATCCATCCAGCATTCTTGGATTACACCGTGATTTGTTCAAACCCACCTGTGCCAACAGCGGTTGTCACGATGGAACCTTCGAACCCGATTTTAGGACAGCCGAAAGCTCATTTGCCTCACTTGTGAATGTGAAACCTATAAAAAATGACACGGCAGGTACATTCAACGCAAGAGTCATACCGGGTAATGCTGATGCGAGCATTCTCATTTACAGGATGACTCAGGATTTGGGAGGAAATTCAGGCATCATGCCGCTGGTTCTGGATCCGGGCAGCACCTACCCCACCAACAAGCAAACTTTGCTCAACAACCTGAAGAAGTGGATAAATGATGGGGCACCCGATTCCAAGGGCGTAAAACCTGAAGCGGTTGATTTTCCACCGCAGATTATGGGTGTTCAGGCATTGGTAGGAGGTTCTGCTCTTGGCCGTGGAGGAAAATATGAACCCATTGTTGCCGCAGCAGGAACGAATATCGAATTGTGGTTCTCGTTATCGGATGATGTGGTGAGCCAGGGAAATCTATCAGGTATGAGCATCAACTGGTCTACCAATCCGGAAAAATTCGATCCGGCCAATGAAAAATCATTGCTGAAAGCCACGACCAAAAATATGCCCGGATTGTATGCTACTACAATTCCTTATGAATGGTACTTCCCGTTCTCAACAGCCGGCTATCAAACTTATGATGTAATCTGGTTTCGAATTACTTGCAGCGATGGCAAAAACATTGGTTATCAGTTGCCGAATACAAATAGCATGTTCTTCCTTAAAAAGTATTTCGCCGTTCGCATACCGTGAAAAATCTGATTATTTCCATATCGTTGCTTATTCCGGTACTGTTAGTTGTGTCTTGCAAGGAGACAACCAATCTGACGGGCAACCCTATACCCAGAATAGCCCTTGTTAAAATTGAGCCCACTGAGGTAAAACAATTCACCGATTCGTTAAAAATCACCATATCCTATGAAGACGGCGACGGTGATCTGGGTTTTGTGAATGCAGATATCAATAGTTTGGAAGTGCAGGATGAACGGTTGGCTAAGCCCGACTTTTATTATGTACCACCCATGGCTCCGGTTGACTCCAAAATTCGAATTAAAGGACAATTGGTCATGAAATTGCGGAATGTGTTTCTTCTGGGCAGTGGCAATATGGAGACCACATCGTTTACCATTAAGTTAAAAGACAGGGCAGGCAATATCAGCAACCCAATTAAAACCCCTGAAATTACGATTACGCGTTGAAGTTGAGGCAGATCTTGATATTACTAATTTTCGTTTTGTCTGCATTTAACCTGAGTGCACAGAACGAAATATTCATGTTTCATGGAAGGGCAAGGATTTGCAAGGGTACGCTGAAAGACAGCGAAAAAGGGAAAACCAAAGGTGATTACGACCACAATGAAAACATGACCCTCACCCTTTCAGTTCCTGGCGCGAAAAGTATAACGCTGGCATTCAAGAGCTTTTGTACAGAAAAAGACAACGATGTGCTGAGAATTTTCGACGGAAAAGACACCTTTGCCACTTTACTTGGAAAATGGAGTGGTAGCAAAGGCCCCGGAACCATAACAAGCAAAGACAGTTTCATCACCCTTCATTTTAAAAGCGATAAAAGTGTGGCCTGTACCGGGTGGGAAGCCAACATCATTACCAGTATTATTACGCCGCCAACGCCAAGACTAACTCTTTCAACAGGTGCTAAATGCAATGATCTATCGGTTTTCATCAACAGCAATGTAAAGGTCCCCTGTGATAGCCTTTTGCCAAGAATGATGAATATAACGGGAGCGCAGAGCATTGGCATTTCTTCGGTGACAGCTACCAATTGCACAGGAGGGTTTGCGACACAGTTCAGGGTAAATTTGGCTGGGCCTTTAAACCTAAACGGCAATTATAATCTCACGCTAAACCTCTTCTGGAAAGATTACTGCGATAGCATCTATAAAACAACTTCAACGCTGATTATCAATGTTTCCAATTGTCCACTAAAAGTAATACTTAAAGCTGATTCAGATACAATTTGCCGTGGAAGTTGCACCAACTTAAGGGCGACGGTCAGCGGTGGAACCCCAAGTCGATACAGCTACACATGGACACCTGCTGGTTTGTCAGGGCCCGGACCAATTAAGATTTGTCCTAATACTAATACCCGTTACATACTGAGGGTAACTGACGGCATTTCAATTCCTTCGTCTGATACAGTAGACATCGTGGTGCTGGACCCACCCATTGCCATGGCTGATACAGAAGTTTGCTATTACACAGGAAATTTCAATCTAAGGGCAACCCCTGCAGGTGGAAAATGGTATGGTTCAGGTATTGTTAACAGCAATACAGGAGAGTTCAAGCCCGGTGTAAAATGGGGCATCAATAAGGTTTGGTATCAGGTAGGAAGCTGCGCAGATACAGTGAATGTGAATAGTGTTGGTCCCTGGAATCTGGAAAATGTGTTTTGTCCTGGAAAGCCACCGCAGGCTGTTTGGTGGTTTGGTCCTGCCGGAGGAACCTGGACTGGTCCGAAAATAACTGCCGGAGGGATTTTTACACCTGATGTTCCCGGCATTTATAAAGATACATATTGGTGGAAAGGTTGCATGAGTGTCAAAACCATTCGGGTAGAGAACATGGTGGTTCCTAAATTCGACACCACTTGCGAGTCCAGAACCAGTGACACACTTCAGTTTAAGCCCTACGGTATTTACCCAAACTGGTTTTCGGGTCTCACCAATTCTTATTGGGGGCATTACAATCCCAGTCAGACCGGTGGTGCGGGCACCAAGTTGATTATTTGGAACGGCGGCGGATGCAAAGACACCACCCGACTTACTGTATTGCCAAGCGAAGCTGGATTCAACGATACATTTTGTCCTGCGGCCGGTATGAGGGTTCTTACCAACTTCAGACCAGCAACTGGATATTCTTGGTCTGGCCGGGGAATAGTTACACCAAACAGTCCGAATTACGATCCTTCGTTTTTCTTTTCATTAGGCAAACCTTCTTACATAGATACTCTCACCATCAAGGCGGGCGTTTGCACAGATAAAAAATTTGTATTCCTCTTCCCTACCAAAATAATCAAGAAAGACACGCAGTTTTTTTGCCTGGAAGGAACGCCGCGTTTACTCAACAACACCCTGCTCGGACTTCAACCTGTTGGTGGAATTTGGTCGGGCATTGGAATTACCGGCGGAAACACATTCAATCCCGCCACCGCTGGATACGGACCTCACAAATTGGTGTACACCAAAAATGGCTGTACCGATACCCTGAATATTTTCGTGAGGCCCAAGCCTGTTATTCAAAACGACACCACCATTTGTATTGCATCTGCGCCATTCAGTTGTTTTGCGCAAGCTACCGGAGGAACCTGGACTGGAACCGGCATAACCAATGCAATACTGGGAACTTTTAATCCGGCAACTGCAGGTAAAGGCACGCATACCATCACCCACCGCAATAAATTTGGTTGCATTGCCACTTGTCGCATCAAGGTCGATACCATGCCAGTTGTTTTCTTTGTATCACCCAAAACCGATTATTGCTTTAAGGATTCGGCTTTCAAGCTTACTGTGAATGCCGCAGGAGGTACTTTTACCGGCCCCGGACTTATCGGTAGTAACTTTTATCCGGCCAGAGCAGGCAGCGGAAACCATCAACTGGTTTACACTATTGGTAGTGGTGCATGTTCTGCCTCGGCCAAAGTTGATGTGGTAGTTGGTGACACCCTTAAAGCAAAGGTAAATCCACCAACTGACACGATTTGTCCCGGTGAAATTATTTGGCTCAGGGCTTCTGCTACAGGTGGAGATAAATTTTCTTATCAATTTAACTGGAGCCACGGGCAAACAGGTTCCGGAGCATTTGTCAGCCCCAAAACTTCACAGGTTTATACACTGACAGTTACCGATGGTTGCAGCGAGCCTGCTTCAGTTAATGTTCCCATTTACCGCCACAACAAACCGTGGTTTCAAATCAGCACATCTACCCCTGTGTGTTTTGGACTCAATGGTTGGGTTAAGGTAAAAATGAAGGACAATGACCCGTATAACTTTACCTGGGATGTGAGTCCGGTGTTTTTGGGTGATTCACTGGTAGCTCCCGCAGGAAATATTTACAGGGTAACTGCTGTGAACCGAAAAACCGGTTGCGTATCTGATACGGCGATTGAAATTCCCGGCTTTCAGTCGATTTCGGCCGGCTTCATTGCCAATATTCCGAACGGAGAAAAGTGCTTGAGTAACCTGTATCCAACTCTTAGGCTTTTCAATCAGTGCATAGGAGCAGAAACTGGAATATGGACATGGGATGATGGCACAACGGAACCGTTTGATCCGGCAACCAATCCCAAACATCTTTACAACGGCGATAAAGACAAATACCACAT
>CANHCW010000155.1 GCA_947459165.1 Flavobacteriales bacterium | reverse complement strand
TACGATAGGAATTAATCCTGATATGAAGTTTTATAGTATACTGAAATTAGAAATAAAAAATTATGAAATCCCGAATAGCGACCACACCCTCGTATTCAATATTGATAAATTTAAAATAGATAGCTAAAAGTACTTATAATAAACCACCCTTCGGCAAACTCAGGATACAGTTGGACTACTTAACGATTAAACTAATAAACTATTACACTACCTAACAATTAAACGAATAAACAATTACACAACTCCTCAACTCTTTATCTTCCCACCACTTCCATTGGGCTTTATCCCCGGAAATGCGCCTTTGCCTGTTGGAATGGGCGAACTGCCGCTTCCACCAGATTGTCTGGGCGAAGTACCACTACCCGATCCTCTAATCTCTGGCTGCGGTTCCCATCCGCGATTGCTGTCTCCTTGTTGCTTAACAGGAGGAGCCGGATAGGTTCTGCGAATGTTGTTAGGAGATATCTTTTTACCGGTGCTATCGCAATTGCAAGGGCACATGGGTAAGTCCTTCCAGGTATTGCTGCTGCTGTCGAAATACTGGTAGGTGGGCTGTGTATAAATGTACTGCGGCTCTCGGTAAGTATTGTAAGTAGTTCTTGTCGGTTCGTAATTCTCATCATCGCCCAGGTTAAACAACACCCCAAACTTTAACTGATAATACTCCGGGCTTACATTTCTCTTAACTAAATTGTAATTCAGGCCATTGAATGTGCTTTTATCCAAATCAACCAGTTTGGTTCCGCTACCATTCATCCAGTCGAAACGGGCATCCAGCGATACCGCATCTGATATACGCCAGCGCATGCCGGCACCGACGCCGGTCATAAAACTCACCGCGGTGGCCGCGTTAATCAAGTCGCTGCTTTCACTGTTTGCCAACGGTATATAGCTCTGCACCTTTTGGTTGGTGCTGTAAAATCGCGGCCCGGCAAAGAAATTTACATACGGAATCAGTTTATACCTCGCATATTCCAAATGTCCACGGACAAAAAAGTCCATGCTGAAAGTGCTCAGCCTAGTCCAGCCGCTGTCGCCGTTGTTGGTATTCAGTTGCACATTGGTTTTGTTGCCTTTGCCATAGAACTGCATGCCCCAGTCCAGGCCCAAATACCCACCAAAAGGCGATGCTTTCAGCAAATTCCGACTCATAAACTGCACATTAAATCCGGCGTTGTAGCGGTTGCTGTCCTGCAGCGCCGGTGTCAGGGCCTCCTGCCAGGTAAAATGCAGTCCTACAAACCCATCCCTAAAGGTGTAGTCGCTTTTTTTAACCGCAGGCTTTGCCGTTGAATCTGCGGCCTTTTTCAGCACGGGTTTTACACCCTTTGCCGGTTCGGCTGTCTTTTCTTCTTCCTTTTCACCCTTTATCTGTGCCGCATCTTCCGTCAAGCCTGCACCCAATGCAGTGTGTGCTTCTGGTTCATCTTCTGCTTTCTGATAACCGGTTTGATTCTGCTTAATCTGCCCTTTCTGCTCTGTCGGGTAAGGGTATGCCGAAAACTCACCTCCCGCATTTCTTCCTTCGGAAACTTTTTCACTGTCGGCGCTTTTAGCTGGCTTCACCGCACTTGCCTGCTTACCGGTTTCAGCAATGTTTGAAACTGTGTTCAGTTTTTCTTCTCTCTGTCCTAGCATCAGCAAGGCCGAGGCGGTAATGATTGTTGCAATACTCATGATGGTATATTTGTTTTTTTTCTTCCTGTTTGTGGTGGCCACCGGAACAATGATCGTGTCATCCTCGTCCAGTTTCCGGCGCATCTTTTCCCAGGCATTCTGCGAAAATACCTGTTCTTCATTCAGCAATCCCTGCCTGAACAACCCGTCTATGTTATTTTCTTTGTTGTGGCTCATTTTATCAGGTGGGGATATTGTTGTTTTAATTTTTCCTGCAGTTGCTTTCTCGCATTGGCTGTATGCCATTTCGAAGTACCTTCAGAAATGCCCAGCATGCCGGCAATTTCTTTGTGCGAAAACCCTTCCACAGCGAACAAATTGAACACAGTCCGCGTGGCATCAGGCAGTATATCAAGCAGTTTCAGCAATTCAGCCGCTTCAATCTGTTCGCAGGCATTATCAACCATTTCAATATCGGCATCCAGACCATCCAGCGAACCGGTTTCAGCATATTGCAAGCGCTTGCGCACAAAATCAACAGCGGCATTTCTTACTATGTGGTAAACCCAGCCGTCGAAACTGCCTTTGCCATTGTACTGACCTATGTTTTTAAACACCTTGAAAAACCCGTTGTTCAGGGCTTCCAAAGCGTCATCCGGATTGGGGTTAAACCGAAGGCAGGTGGTCATCATTTTTCCGTAGTATTTGCGATACAGCAACTCTTGCGCCCTGCGGTCGTTTGCCACACAACCGTCAATCAGCGCCTGCAGTTCCCGTTTATCTTCGTCGGTTCTGCTGTTTTGCGCCGGTATAACGATGCTGATGCTGCTCACAAATTAGCTGTTTGAATTGAATGACGCATTTTCACAAACTAAGGTTGGGTATTGCCACATTTTTTTTTCGGCAAGTGAGCTAAGATTCATTTTCTGCGGCATACCAACCAACAATAATATGAATACCACAAACAGCGGGTTTTACCCCCATGACAAAACGACGAACGGTACCAAAAACGGCACCAATTCATTCCGGTAGATTTGCCGTAACTTTGCGATGCAATTTTAAACAATGGAACTCAACGCCCTGAATGCCGTAAGCCCCGTAGATGGCCGTTATCACAAGGCAACGCAGGCACTGTCGGGATATTTTTCAGAAGGCGCCCTCATCTCCTACAGAATTCGCGTTGAGGTGGAATACCTCATCGCCCTGGCTGAACTGCCGGTGCCCGGCATAGATTTTGGCGCCCTGCTTGCCCACAAGCAAAAACTGCGCGACTGGAGCCACAACATCAGTCCTGCTGAATGGCAGCGCGTGAAAGACATTGAAAAAACCACCAATCACGATGTTAAGGCCGTTGAGTACATCGTAAAGGAAAAACTGGATTCCGTGGGGCTGGAAACCTACCGCGAGTGGGTGCATTTTGGACTTACCAGTCAGGATATTAACAACACCGCTGTGCCGTTGAGTTTGAAAGAGGCGCAAAACAGCGTGATGTTGCCTTGCCTGCATGAAATATTAACCGAACTGAAAAAAATGGCTGCGGAATGGGAAAGCGTCGCCATGCTTGCCCGTACTCATGGTCAGCCTGCTTCACCTACCCGCCTTGGAAAAGAAATTTTGGTATTTGTGGAACGGCTGCAAAACCAGATTCAATCGCTGAAAGATGTTCCTTTCGGAGCCAAATTTGGTGGGGCTACAGGCAATTTCAACGCCCATCATGTGGCCTACCCCGGCATTGACTGGGAGGCATTTGCCAAGGGTTTTGTGAATGACAAACTGGGATTGAACCGCAGCAGGGTTACCACCCAAATTGAGCATTACGATTACCTGGCCGCACTCTTCGATAACTGGAAACGCATCAATACCATTTTGGTTGATTTGTGCCGCGATGTATGGACCTACATTTCCATGGAATATTTCAGGCAAAAAATTAAAGAGGGCGAAGTGGGCAGTTCAGCCATGCCACACAAGGTAAACCCCATTGATTTTGAAAATGCCGAAGGCAACCTGGGAATAGCCAATGCTGTATTTGAGCATTTATCGGCCAAATTGCCGGTAAGCAGGTTGCAGCGCGACCTTACCGACAGCACCGTTTTGCGCAACGCCGGCGTGCCTTTTGCCCATACCCTGATTGCATTAAAAAGTATGCAGCGCGGCCTGGGCAAACTGATTTTAAACCAAAGTGCAATTGACAACGACCTGGAAAACAACTGGGCCGTAGTGGCCGAGGCCATTCAAACCATATTGAGAAGGGAAAATTACCCCAACCCTTACGAAGCGCTGAAAGCCATTACCCGCAAAAACGAGAAAATGACTCAGGCCACCTTTGCCGCCTTTATTGATGAACTCGACATTGCCGAACATGTAAAAAATGAGCTCAAAGCCATTTCTCCGTTCAATTATACGGGCATCAAAATCAGCCTGGATTAAGCTGAAGGCCTGGGCGGTTCGTCCAACCGTTAAAAAGAATATACGCAGATTGTCCATTGGCAGTGCAGTGTGTTTTGCAGTGCTTATGTTGCTGTGGCTCATTATCAGAAACAGCGTTTTGAGTTATGCCTGGCAAAAAGCCACAGCAGAATTTCACAGCCGAGGTTATGAACTACAGTGCGATGAAAAAGGGTACAATGGTTTGTTTACCGTTGAAATTAAAATGCTGCGCTTAACCTATAAGCAGGAACCTTTATTCACCACCGATGTGGCAAAAGTGGGCATTGCGGTTTGGCGAAGCTTGTGGAATGGCCCCAGCATAGACGGACTGGAATTGCGCAATACCCGTGTGAATTTATACCGCAATGCCCGCGGATGTAATTATTGCGACCTAAATAAATCAGCAAAAAATGAAACCCGAAAGGCAGCAGATCCGCTTTACCAAAGGGTATTTGAATTGCTAAAAAAAGGATTGAAGAAAACCCCAGGGAGGATAGAACTTCAGAATTTTTATGTGGCCTATGCCGATTCTGCGAATAAAACGGAGTTGACAGTACCCTCGCTGACCTACCTGCACAACGATTTGGATGCCCTGATTGGGGTGATTGAAAACGGACATGAAACGGGGTTTAAAATTACGGGGCGGTTGAATCGCAGCGACATTACAGGAAGACTGAGTTTGAGGCCGCAGGGGCAAAAATGGGTGGAACTTCCCTTTTTGCGCAGATTGCTGAAGAGCAGTGCGGGCTTTGAAAGTGCCGATTTTGATTTGAAGGAATTTGAGATGGACGATGGCGTGCTGAACATTGAAGCCGAAGGACAATTGAAGGGGTTGACTGTGAATGACCGTCGTTTGGCCGACACTTTTGTGGTGGTGAATAACTGCAGCGGCAAACTTAAGGCGAGATTGGGGAGGGATTTTTTTGAGGTTGACAGCGCCACAACCCTGAACCTGAATAAAATTACCACTCACCTGTTTGCCCGCGCCGACTTTGGCAAGAAGAAGGAGTATGCTGTAAAATTTAACGCGGACCGCATTTCAGCCAACGCCTTTTTTGAATCGTTGCCCGAGGGTATGTTTCGAAACCTGAAAGGCATGCAGGCCACAGGCGAACTGGAATATGAACTGTACGCCAAACTGAATGACCAATATCCGGATGAATGCATTTTTAACAG
>CANHCW010000154.1 GCA_947459165.1 Flavobacteriales bacterium | reverse complement strand
ATGCCCGTGGCTGTGCATCGCTTGGGTTTTATTGCCGGGATTACAGTCCCAGTACGCTTTGTTCGGGGCGTTTTCCGTCCAGCATCATTTCGGGGTTTTCAAGCAGGGTTTTTACCCTCACCAAAAAGCTCACGCTTTCGCGCCCGTCAATAATGCGGTGGTCATAGCTCAGCGCAACGAACATCATGGGGCGAATTACGATTTGTCCGTTTTCAACCACAGGTCTTTCCACAATGTTGTGCATACCCAAAATGCCGCTTTGGGGCGGGTTGATTATAGGGGTACTCATCATACTTCCAAAAACGCCACCGTTGGTGATGGTGAATGTTCCGCCGGTCATTTCGTCAATGCTCAGCTTGTTGTCGCGGGCTTTGGTGGCCAGTCGCTTCACTTCACTTTCTATTTCAGCCAAACTCAGGGTTTCGGCGTTTCTGATAACAGGAACCACCAGGCCTTTGGGCGCACTGACGGCGATGCTGATATCGCAGTAGTCGTGGTAAATGATTTCATCGCCGTTGATACTTGCGTTAACAGCGGGCCAGTCTTTCAGCGCAATGCACACCGCGCGGGTAAAGAAACTCATAAAGCCCAAGCCAACACCAAACTTTTCTTCAAAGTTCTTTTTGTACTTGGCTCTTAAATCCATAATGGGTTTCATATTCACCTCGTTGAAGGTGGTGAGCATGGCGGTTTCATTTTTGGCGGCAACCAGGCGTTTGCTTACGGTTTTGCGCAAATTGCTCATCTTTTCGTGGCGTTCAGTTCTGCCGCCGGCGGGGGCGCTGCCGCCTTTGTTTACACCCAGTTTAATGATGGCTTCAAGCGCATCCACCTTGGTGATTTTTCCATTGCTGCCGCTGCCTGTAACCTGTTCGGGATTGATGCCGTATTCAGCGAGCAACTGCGCGGCAATGGGTGAAATGGCCACATCAGAAGCAGGAATTGTGGGTTTGGGTTGTTCTGCAACCGGAGCCGGCGTGACCTCGGCTTTTTCCTCTTTTTTGGCCGGTTTTTCAGCGGCAGGCGCGGGTGCAGCCGATGCAGGGCGTGCAGCTTCGGTGTTGATAACCGCCACCACGCTACCTACCGGAATGGTATCGCCCACATTTCCAATCAGTTTTTCAATTACGCCTGCTTTTTCGGCATTCACTTCAAAAGTAGCTTTGTCACTCTCAAATTCAGCAATAGGTTGATCCATGTCCACCCATTCGCCTTCTTTTTTCAGCCAGTTGGCAATGGTGACTTCGCTAACAGATTCGCCCGGTGCCGGGACTTTGATCTCAATGGCCATTGGTAGGGCAAAGTTACGCATTTTTTGTTGCGGGGTAAACAAAGTATGGGTTGCGGTTAAAAGTGTTCAAAAAACAGGGCGGGGCGGGTTTGGAGATTGAGGGCGGGTGGTGTATAATTGCGGTATAAATGATAAGAATTGTGTTCGATATGCTCGTTAAAGGAGAACATTGATGCTACGAAGTTGCGCCAATTAAGGAATTTGGCGATTATAGATAAAAAAATAGATACGAAGAAACCATAAATGAGGCGGGCGTGATAAATAAAGCCTACCAATAATTTGCGAAAAAATTTAAACAAAAAAAATGAAAATATTCATTCTAAGCATAATATTGATGGCGGCAATGATGCTGGCATCTTGCACAGGTGGCAGTACTAAGGATAATGAATCAAATGAAACAAAAGTGTCCAATGAAGTAACCATTGGTAAGCAGGTTTGGATGACTAAAAACCTGGATGTAGATAAATTCCGTAATGGAGATGTGATACCAGAAGCAAAAACAGAGGGGGAATGGAAAGCGTATGGTGATGCCGGAGAAGCAGCCTGGTGTTATTATGACAATGATAGAAAGAAGGGTGAGAAATATGGTAAGCTGTATAACTGGCATGCGGTAAACGATCCGAGAGGTCTAGCACCAAAGGGTTGGCATGTGCCAACTGATGAAGAATGGACTATACTGACAGATTATTTGGGTGGCGTTGAAAAAGCGGGTGCTAAGATGAAATCAAAAAATGGATGGTATGATAATGGCAATGGTACCAACAGTAGCGCTTTTTCAGGTCTTCCGGGCGGTCTCCGTGGCAGCGGAGCATTCGGCAGCATTGGTGAGATCGGTATCTGGTGGAGTTCTACGGAGAACAGTACTAGCAATGCCTGGCTCCGCAACCTGAATTTCAGCTATGGCAATGTCTTCAGGAACAACTTCAATAAGAAGTTTGGGTTCTCTGTTCGTTGCCTCAGGGATTGAATTTATTTGATTCATTTGACAATTTGATTATTTGATAATTTCCGCGGAGCGGGCGAATTTTTTTAAAAAATGGCACTTTACAGTGATTTACCGGTTTATAAATCTACCTATGATTTATTACTGGCTATTTTTCGGTTTACGAAGGATTTTGGAAAGGAGTATAAATATACGGTGGGCGAAAGTTTGAAGAAAGAGACTATAGAGCTGCTAACATTGATTTACAGAGCCAATGTAAAAAGAGATAAACAAGAGGTATTGCAAGAAGCTAGAGAGCGCATAGAAGTAATACGCTTGTTTATCCGTTTAATGAAAGATATGCAGCAGATTAGCGTGAAACAGTTTGTTCAAATCAATGAGGTGGTTGAAAATGTATCTAAACAATTATCAGGATGGCAAAAAGCTATGGTATAACAAAGAGTACGGTCAGAGTTCTGAATGTCACGGCAAACAGAAGTGGACCAATTAAATCCGGTAACCCGCTGCATAAGTAAAGACCATACGTTGAATAAATGGTATTGTGTAGCTAAAACAACAGTGGTTACTATTACGTCAGGTCTTCCGGGCGGTAACCGTAACAACAATGGAACATTCAACAACATTGGTAAGAACGGTTACTGGTGGAGTTCTACGGAGAACAATACAAACAATGCCTGGAACCGCAACCTGAATTACAACAATGGCAATGTAAACAGGAACAACAACAATAAGAAAAATGGGTTCTCTGTTCGTTGCCTCAGGGATTTAACCAAAAAAGCCCTCGGTAGACAACCGAGGGCTTTATTTTATAACATGCAATTTGAATTATTTGGTCATATAGATTATCAGCAACTAACCGAGGAATTGTTTAGTGCCTATTTTGATTGCCGAAAAAACAAACGAAACACCTTAAATGCTCTCAAATTCGAAAAGCACTTAGAGCAAAATGTTTTTAAACTTATTGATGATATTTACAAAGGCAACTATCAGCTTGGCCGTAGCATCGCCTTTATTGTCAACAAACCCGTAAAACGAGAAATCTTTGCCGCCGATTTTAGGGACAGAGTAGTTCATCACTGGCTTATCAATAAACTCAATCCCCTTTTTAAGAATCTTTTTATTCAAGACAGCTATGCCTGCCGTGTGGGTAAAGGCACACATTATGGCGTAAATCGTGCCGCTGCGTTTATAAAAGCTTGTTCCGAAAATTACACCAAAGACTGCTACATCTTGAAGTTAGATATTCAGGGCTTCTTTATTCACATCAACCGCAACTTACTTTTTACAATGCTTGAAAAGTTTATCCATCACTTCTACACGCAAGTAGATAAGGCATTGGTGTTAGCAATCACCCAAAAAATCATTTTCAACCAACCCACTCAAAATTGCATCATCAAAGGCAATAAAAAAGATTGGGACGGCTTACCCAAAAATAAGAGTTTGTTTCACAGTCCGCCCAATTGTGGTTTGCCCATTGGTAATTTAACCTCACAGGTTTTTGCCAATTTCTACATGCACCAATTTGATGCCTTTATCAAAAAAGAATTAGGACTGAAATACTATGGCCGTTACGTAGATGATTTTGTAATCGTGCATCCCGACAAAGATTATTTGAAGTCACTCACCTTGGAACTTTCCGACTTTCTACTTTCAACCTTACAGCTCACGCTTCATCCAAAAAAAATATATCTGCAACATTACAGCAAAGGAGTAAAGTTTTTGGGAACAGTAATAAAACCCAACAGAATTTACATTGCCAACCGCACCAAAGGGAATTTTTACAGTGCCATAGAAAAGCAAAACAAAATCATTCGAGACCATAAAGCCACCAAAGAAGACAAAGCGGCATTTTTAAGCAGTATGAACTCATATTTAGGAATAATGAAACACTATAAAAGCTACAAACTAAGAAAACGAATGATCTTTAAAAGGCTTTCGGGTTATTGGTTTAACCACGTATATTTGAGTGGGGGTTTAGCCAAATTTGTATTAAAGGTACGACCAGTGAAAAAGAACCAACGAAACGCTAACATCACCTATACGCAAGCAGGGGTTTAGTGCTTTGTAAGTCATTAAGTAATAAAATTAAAGTTCAGGCCTTCGTAAGGTTTTCTGTGGTGAAAAAGTCCTTCCTGCTTAAAGCTGATAAGAGTTAGGAATATGGATATTTGAAATAAAAACAATTGTTATTAATAGCACTTATAACTTTATTTCGGGTATTGTGCACTATCCAAAATAGTGTTATGAGCCCGCAAATTCCATCCAACGAAAAACTATCAACTACTATGGTAGTTTATAAACATCATTTTATGGCCAAATAATTCCATTACAGTAGATTGCCTTAGCCATGTAAATTCATTTTGAAGGATTAGGTTGTATGAACTCCAGTGCCATTGCTCAATTTGCAATACCATGTTGTGTTGAACCGGATTTTTATGGACATAACGAATAACATCTCTCAAATAATCCTCCGAATTAATTAGGGCGCGTTTGAATGGTGTTTGAAATAAGGTGCCGCATCGGTTTTGCTGTTTATTAAATGCCATGGCATAAGACTGAAATAGTTTTTTAAATTGCGGATAAACCACGCTGTGGCAATCGGCCGGTTCTGCGGTGGGGTTGCTGCCCCGTAGATTTGACAACTTTTCAAAAGTTGTCAAATCTGGGGCATCCGTGGCAGCAGTGGCATCCCGTTTCCATTCCGGGCCGTTTGCACCCACCAAAACAAATCGCTCCGGTTTTTGGGGCAGTGCCGCCAATTCATCCAACGACCTGATTTTTATGATGAAATGAAAATGATTACCCATTAAACAATATGCGACCGTTTCTGCCACCGGCCATATGTATTTCTGATATTTACGAATGAAAAAATGGTAATTATCTTCATTTAAGAAAATAGGCTTTTTGTCTATGCCCCGATTGTAGATGTGGTAAAATTTGTCAAACTCAAATTGGGTAAAATAATGTTCAGTAAAAGCCATAACAACAATAATAATCTACAAACATAATCAAAAAAATTTGTGTCACATCACCCAGGAGCATTTTGCGGGTGTTGTTTTATCGTTTCCGTAGGAATAAGGATAGTTAAAATAACGGAATATGGGCATTTCAAACGGCCAACCTGTACAAATTGAGAACCGCGGCTGGCT
>CANHCW010000153.1 GCA_947459165.1 Flavobacteriales bacterium | reverse complement strand
CTGCGCACAGACGCTGAAAGGATTACGCGCTTCGCTTGTGATCCCTGAAGGGGGAGGCTACCAAACAAAAAGCCCGGCTCCTTCGTCGCCCGGTACTTTTTTCGCATCCGTCCGCTTGAGCTCTGCTCAGACTTCCGGATACGAAAAAAGCCCCGAAATGGGGCTTTTTGTTTGGGCGGAGAGAGAGGGATTCGAACCCCCGGTCCTGTTACAGACAACGGTTTTCAAGACCGCCGCATTCGACCGCTCTGCCATCTCTCCGTTCAGGAATTTCTCCCTAAGGGGCTGCAAAAATAGCTATTTTCAGCACCGCTTGCAATGTTTAACACTTAAAAAATTGAGCAAAACGCCGCTTTCCCATGCTCTTTTATTCCATTTTCCTTTTATCCGCCTTCGTCACTTTCCTTAAAACATTCCATTCTTCCCATACCGAGAGGCAGTTACGGTTAAATAATCCGACTCTGAAAAAACAATTCGGCCAGAGGCCACCAAATCAAAATAAACAGGGCCAGCAATGCCGCCCTCATTCGGATTCCCGAAAATGCCAGCCAGCCGGGCAACAAAGTGCCGCAATTTCTATACAATGAAACCTGCATGCTCACCGAAAACGGAAACAACCAAAACAGACCCATCCAAATACCTTGCAATCGCTGTTGTGAAGACCGCCGATTCATAACCGCCAGAACAATTGCCGCCAGTACAATTGCAGTAATCATCAGGTTTTGAATTTCAATCCATATTTCCAAAGTAAATCTGGTTTTTATAAGATTGTCAAGATGCAACCCCAGCATTTTTAACGGTGAATTCAATCCGTGTCCATATTTCCCCTGTATCAGAAACAAAGCATCCCAGCGGCCCGTAACAAGGTAGTCATATAAAAACCACAAACCCATGCCAAAAGCCGGTGGTATTAGCAAAAGCAAAACCTGTTTTTTAGGAAACACCCCTTTCTCCAGCCACTCGAAAATCAGCCACAATCCCAAAACACCAATCAAAATAAATCCAATGCTGTAGGAAATCACCGCAAAAAATGCGGAGATTCCGGCGATGCTGTATCGCTGCTGAGTCGTCATATAAAAGCTGAGGGTGAGAAAAAATACAACCATCGATGAAGGAAATATAACCTGAAAATAAATGCTTCCGGGGGCAAATGCGGCCATGCCCACACCTAATAAACCTTTTACACTGTAATCGCGAACCCCAATCATTTTTGCAGACAACAACAGCAACAGCAAATAAAATAACTGACTGATTGCCATTCCCGCCACAGGCAATGGAAGTCCGGTTTTACCCAAAATCGCCATCAGCAACGGATATAAAGGTGCCCAACCGGCATTACCGCACCATTTTCCCGGCAAATTCGGGCATTCAAACAAAGTATGTCCTTGTTGTGCAATGTCCAGGTATAGTGCACTGTCCCAGCGACTGCGGCACAATTCCGTCCAACCACCACCGCAACCCGTGTACCAGCCCACTGCATAGCCCGCCAATTGTGCAAGCAACCACCAAAACAGCGGTACAAGAACAGCAGGTTTGTTGATCAATTTCATTCCAGTGAAGCCAGTTCGGCATTCACAAAGGAAAACAATTCACTGATATAGGCGGCAGAAAAATCGAAACGGATACCCGCCGTTTCATAAATATCGGGAATGCTTTTGGTATAGCCCAGTTTCAGCGCAGCCTTGTACATTTCCAGGCCCTGCTCTGGTTTTAGCAGGCAGTTTTTCCAAACCCCAATTGCACCTAGCTGAGCCATGCCGTATTCAACATAGTAAAACGGAACTTCAAAAATATGCAGCTGTTTATGCCAGCTGTAAGTCAGGGCATCTTCAATTCCGGTGTAATCAACCAGCCCTGTTCCAAATCTGCGGCTCAGTTCCAGCCATTGTGCGGCCCTTTCACTGCGGCTATGCCCCGGATTTTCATATATCCAGTGCTGGAAAGCATCCACCGTGGCAATCCAGGGCAGGGTGCTGATGATTCCCTCAAGTTGTTCGCTTTTGGCCCTTTTCAGCTCCTGTTCATTGTAAAAATACGCATTCCAGCCCTTCATGCTAATCAGTTCCATGCTCATGCTGGCCAGTTCTGCTACTTCGCTGGGTGTATTTTTAAACGCATTCAACTCCAGTGGTGCCATTAAAAAGCTGTGCACCGCATGGCCGCCTTCGTGCACCAGGGTTTCCACATCGCGAAGGTTACCGCTGGCGTTCATGAAAATAAAAGGCAGGTTGGTTTCTGCCAATGGATAATTGTAACCGCCGGGTGCCTTACCCAATCTGCTTTCCAGATCCAGAAGTTTTTTCTCCCGCATGGTGCGAAGGCAATCTGCAAAAAAACGATCCACACTGTCCAGGCAATTCAGCGATTTGTTCAGCAAATCTTCGCCTTTTTCAAACGGCTTCAACGGTTCTCGACCCAGCGGATCCACAGCAGTATCCCAGGGTTTGAGTGTGCTCAATCCCATCTGCGCTTTGCGCTTTTGCATCGTTTCCTTCAGCAAGGGAACCACATTTTCCTCAATCGCAGTATGAAATGCCTTGCAATCAGCGGGAGTGTAGTCAAAACGCCCCAGCGCTTTAAACATGTAGTCACGATAGTTTTCAAAACCCGCATTCACAGCCAGTTTGTGCCTCAGGGCCACCATCTTGTCGAACAGGTCTTCCAGTTTTTCTGTGTCTTGCTTACGGCGATTTTGCATGGCATTCCAAACCTCTTCTCGAATGGCCCTGTCGGTTTTCATCAAAAAATTCGAGGCCTGCTGCATGGTAAAAGTTTGCCCATTGTATTCAACCGACATGGCCCCCTGAATGCTACTGTATTCCTGGGCAAGGGTTGAAAGTTCTGCCTGAATGGGAATATTCTCTTCCCTGAACAGTTCCACGGCACTTTTCAATCCCCTGAGGTAAATGCGCAGTGCATCATCGCCTTCTTCGGCTTTTGCAAAGGGAGATTCCACCACCTTGCGGTTCAGTTGGTCTTCCAGCGGAGCCAGCTCAGGCTGAATGTTTTGAACAAAATCGAGGTAGGCAGCTTCGTAATCTTTGTTGGCCGTATCGCAGGTCATTCGAATGTAGCGCCAGGCCAGGTCTTCACTCACTGCCGATTCCAGCGTTGAAATGTCTTTAAGCCAGTTTCTGAATTCGCCGGGTCCGGCAGGTGCATAGTCAATTAGGGCTTGAAATGCCTGTTTCAGGTTGTCGGCGGTGAAAGGTTTTTGCAGTTGCATGGTGTTGTTGCAAATTTAGCAACTCTTGTTCGCTGCCCCAATTTTGAAAGCAGGGGTTTCATGAAAGTAAAAATAAAAAGCAGTTTATTGTGTAGAATAAAATTCATTATATTCGCAATATGTCAACAAATCTTGTTTTTAAAATAATTCAGTATTCAGTCTTTGTCTTGATTTTTTCAGCCCCCACCGTCAGCCTTGGTCAGCGTGTTTTAATCCCGTTCCAGTTCGCTGAAATAAACAACAAGTGGGGTTACATCGATTCTGCGACAGGCAACATGGCTATCTTTCCCGTGTTTAACAGTGCAGGAAAGTTCAGTAAAGGATATGCCCCGGTGGTTTTCAAAAGACGATATTCTTTCTTAGATACTGCGGGAAAACCATTATTTCCTTTTATATTCAGAGATTTACCGCTGCAGGTTTCAGATACCATGTATCTTAATGAGAGTAAAAAAAGGTATTTGGTAAAAAAGGAAGGCGAATATTTTGAATACAAGAATGGGCACAAGTATTTGAACTATCCGGTGAGTGAATATGTTGGCTACAATCCGGAAATTGTTGTTTATTCGGGGCGAGAGATGACTGAAATAATGGAAAAAAAAAGACTTGAAAAATCAGCCAATCTCCTAAAGCCAAAGGAAAGAGCAGCCAACTCGGAATTTGTTATCAAATTAGGATTAGGTTCCAAAACACGCAATCTGGGGCTGAATTTCAGAACCTATCTGCACAGCAATGAAAAATTGACTGGAATGATGTTGGGAGGCGGATTTTCAAGCATTGTCATAAATCGAACAAATGAAGAATACAAGTTAAATCAATATACATTGGGACTTGATTACCGGGTGAAACTTGCGCCTTCATTTTACGCTGAATTCGGATTGCACCCTGCGGTCAATCGGGTTGTTTTGAATCGGCAGGGTTCTGGGGCTTGGGTCAGACAAAGCAGCAGTTATTCTGAAATATCTGCCTCTGCATCCATGGGTTTTGGTTTTGCGATTGATGAAAACACAAGAATCGGATTTGATTATAAGCAAACTCCGATGGGTCTGTCCTTCGTTTCCGCTTCAAATACATTCAATATTGTTTTAGCTATCGGTATTTGATGAATTGCATTCATTACAAGACTAACCAACTGTAAAATTTTTAAAAACATATATGTTCAACAAAAACATCATCCTTTTCTCGTTTTTATTGCTTTTCAGTACCATCAGCGTTGCCCAGAAAAAAAAGTTGGTTCCGTTTCAGTACCCTGGAACTTCAAAATGGGGTTACCGAGATTCCTTAACACGAAAGGTTTATATATTCTGGCATTTCGATCGTGCTTCGGCTTTTAAAAAAAATGGTATCGCCAGGGTGGAATTAAACTCTTATCAAACTTACATCGATACAAATGGTAAAATGCTGTTCCCTTTCACATTCAAAAATTTACCTGAGGAATTAAAGGATACCATCATCATAAATTCAGCCAAGGACATTAAACTGATTAAAATAAAAGGCGAGTACTGGGAGTTTAAGACGGGAGTGCAACGGTATGAATTCCCTGCCTCATACTATTTTGGGGTCAGAGGTTTGATTAATTCAGTTCGGGTATTCAATAAAAGCAATGCCAGGACTGTTGAGGAACTTACAGTAAAGGGTAAGCCAAAACCACCGCCTAGTAACAATTTAAACGCCTCGCCTTCAATTCTACAAAATACGGAACTCTCAGCCGGCCTGGCCCTAAGGACATTGGCTTTTGTTCAATGCGCCACTTTTTTAAATAACGATGGCAAAATGCAGGGCCTTGCTGTGGCGGCAGGATTTAACAGCGCCCGCCGTCGGGATGACTCGTTCAATTACAGAATCAATCAAATGACTCTGGGACTGGTGCAGCGGTTTCGTTTATCAGATAAGGTATCTGTTGACATTGGATTGCATCCTGTATTAAGACGAAACAGCGAATTGACATTAAATACAGGCATTCCTAAATGGATTTCTTACCAAAATGCTATGGAAAACATTCAGGTTGTTTCAGAATTTGCCATGAATATCAAAGTGTCAAAAAATAGTAATTTGTGTTATATAGTAAGGGGTGTTCCGCTTGTGGGCGGGAACAACAGCAGTACGCGGTTTTACGGTATTCGGTACGGTTATGCTTTTTAAGCGCATTTAAGAACCCATCTTCCTCGGAGTGGTGGTCTTTGCTTTCACTCCTCCGGCGGGTTT
>CANHCW010000152.1 GCA_947459165.1 Flavobacteriales bacterium | reverse complement strand
CCCGGCTCAGCCTGGCTCGACAAGGAATTTGAAGCACCTGTGCGCCTGCTGAAAAGGCCCTTCGATATTTTTTCAGAACTCGGAAGAGAAATTGAGGCCGATTTTCAGCTTCTCACCAAGGGGCGTAACTCTCAGCCCCTCCCCGATTCAGTCAATACCACAGGCAGTTTTCCCATTTTCTTCGAAGAAGGAGCCAAAGCTGCATTTTGCAGTATCAATGCCTCTGCGGGGCCCGTTTACATTGGAAAAAATGCAGAGATCATGGAAGGCAGTCTCATTCGCGGGCCGTTTGCCATGGGAGAAGGCAGCGTACTGAAACTGGGAACCAAGGTGTATGGGCCAACTTCTTTGGGGCCATATTGCGTAATTGGGGGCGAAGTGAACAACATCAGCATGCAGGGTTATAGCAACAAAGGCCACGACGGATTTCTGGGAAATGCTGTGTTGGGCGAATGGTGCAACATTGGGGCAGACAGCAATTGCAGCAATCTGAAAAACAACTACGAAGAGGTGAAGGTGTGGAATTACGCCACAGGCCGCTTCGACAAAAGCGGACTTCAGTTTTGCGGATTAATCATGGGCGACCACAGCAAATGCGGCATCAACACCATGTTTAATACGGGCACGGTTGTCGGAGTTTCTGCCAATATTTTCGGCCCCGGATTTCCAAGGCAGTTTGTCCCCGATTTTGCCTGGGGCGGAGCTTCCGGCTTTATTACCTATAAACCGGATGCTGCCTGCAAAACAGCATCACTGGTGATGCCCAGGCGGAAAAAAGAATTTGATGAAACAGAAAAGTCAATACTGATGGCGGTTTTTGAAGCCACATCCGAATGGCGAAACTGGGAAAGAGAGTAAATAGCAATCAGATATGGTTCTCAAAACCCTGAAATGGCCGGTGTTATTCTGTTATTTAACCTTATTAAACTGCAGAGAGGACAATTTAAATATTTCAGTTTTTCCGATTGATACTAAAATGGCTCCGTTTCTATTTGATACAAGCAGCTTGTGGATCTATAAGAATGCAACCACTTTGCAAACGGATACAGAGATTGTGATTTCAGCAAAAAGAATGAACATATACAAGAAGGGGGCAACACTTCTATGTTGGAATATGATATTCAAAAACCTCACAACCCGGGAAGAACAATCTTATGATATAGTTTATCAAGGCTGGTGGGAAAAGTTTCAAGACAAAGCCCTAATGGAGGATAACAGCAATCGGATTGTGGATAGCAACAAGGTAAATTACTACAGTCGCCAAATGCAACTACTTGATTCATTGTATATCAACGGAAAGTTGTACCGAAATATCAGAAGGTTTAGGGTGGAAGCATATCCCGATTCAGCTGCAAACACATACAATCAATATTTCATCGCCGACAGCATTGGCATTATCCGATGGGATCGATTCAACAAAGGTGTGAATACCGGCTCGAAGTTTTTAATAGATTACCGCATAAAACTGGCACCCAACTGGAATAGCCCATAGTTTCTATAGGAATAACATTTTATTGAATAAGCGCTAAAAGGTGAAAGCTGACAAGATAAAATAATTTAAACCCCGTAAATCCAATATTTCATGTTGGATTTACGGGGTTTACCATTTATTATACTATTGATTTTAAGCACATTAAATTTTTTACACTTTGCTATTTGGTTGTATTTATAAAGAGTTTTTGCGTTTGCGAAAGAGCAATAACAAAAAGGAGTTACCATACCGAAGGCAATATCCGCATGGGCAGTAACTGTTTCAGCTGAACGCCGAAATCACGAATAAACCCTAGAAATAATCAATAGCATTGTCCTTGCCTACCCTTTGAACCGGGACATCCGGATAGGCATTGTTCCATGCGCGTGTGTGGATTTTGGAATCTGACCATTTGCATTCAAAGGCAGAAAGCGTGCTGCCCCGCCTTTCAACAAGATCAATTTCACTGCCATCTTTGGTTCTCCAAAAATGAGGATTAATGGATTCCTTATGGCGCCTGTAAGACTTGACTCTTTCGGCAATAAAGAAATTTTCAAACAACATTCCTTTGTCATACCTGAATTCCATGGGTGAAAAATCACCAATTAAGGCGTTTCTTATGCCTGTATCATAAAAATAGATTTTTTCGAACCGCGTTACTTCCGATCTGGGTTTGTTTCCCAGCGATGGCAGTCTGAATAAAATGAAAGCCTTTTCCAGCATATTTACATAACTGATGACTGTTTGCCTGCTGATTTGCAATTTCTGTGCAATTTCATTGTACGATACCAGATTACCGATTTGCCATGCCAGTAGCTGGGTTAGTTTTTCAAGAATAACAGGGCGACGAACCTGCTCAACTTGCAGCACATCCTTAAAAAGATAATCTCTTGCCAGGTCTTTGACTTCGGTTTGGGCATCGGCGGCGCTGATTACGGCAGGGTACATGCCGTATAAAATTCGTTCCTCCAACAGCCGTTTTGATTGCAAAGAGCCGGCAGCATTCGCAAACTCGAGCCAGGTTGCCGGGTACATAGTAACAGTATAATTCCTGCCGGTTAACGGTTCGGAAGCCGCATTGGCAAGATCAAAAGAAGACGAACCGGTAGCTATGATGGTAAGTTCAGGGTAAGAATCATGCAACAACTTCAGCGATAAGCCTATGTCCTTAATCCTTTGGGCTTCATCAATAGCAACGAGTTTTGCGCCCCTGAAAAAAGCAAACATTTCAGCGCTGGTTTTGCCCTCCAATGCCTCCCTTACATCCGGTTCATCGCCATTCAAATACAAGCTATCCGATGTCTCTGAAAGAATTTGTTTCACCAGTGTAGTTTTTCCCACCTGACGGGCGCCGTAAATGATAACCACTTTACCCGTTTTCAGGCCGCTGAGAATTTGCTTTTTTGCCTCTCTCACCAGTTTCATACAACAAATATATGCCTTTTTTCGTAATCTTACTTACATTTATATGCCTTTTTTCGTAATTACAACATCAATTATATGCCTATAATCGTCATTAGGAAAATTTTATCATTGAATATCAATAATTTAAATTAATGAGGGGTGAACATGTTTTTCATCCGCTGGGCATTGATGTTCAACACCACACCCAAAACCACCAGTAACATGCCCAAATACTGTAACACCACATAATGTTCATTGAAAATGAACAAGCCGGCACCTGCACCCCACAAAATTCCAACATAACTTACTGCCGAAACCCGGCTGGCCAAATCTTCCTGATAAGCGCGGGTCATGAAGAATTGACCAATTTGGGTAGTGACTCCCGTTGCTATCAACCAGCCATACTGCATAGCATCCGGCCATATCCATTCTCCCGGCTTGAAAAGAAAATAGGACAAAGCAATGGGAACACTCACCAGCGGAAAGTACAGCACCACTACATTGGGGTCTTCAATACCTTTGAGTTTCTTAATGGTATTGTAGGCAAGGGCAGAGAAAAATGCGCCGCCAAACCCGGCCAGCATTGGGATGATTGGCACCTGAAATCCTGCGCCATTTACCAGCACAACCCCTGCAAAAGTGAGCACGAAAAAGAACCATTGAATCCGCAGAACCTTCTCCCCTGCCATCCAAATGGCAAGAATAGTAGTGAGCACCGGTGCTAAATAGTGTATGATGATGGCATTGCCCAACGGCATTTTTTGCAAGGTATAGAAGTAGCAAATCAATCCCATAGAACCATAAAAGCCGCGTTGTAGCAGCAATAATTTGTTTTTACCCAGCGGACTCACACCCAGTTGCAAAATGGTTATATAGCCCAGTATTATTTGAACAACAGCCCTGAAGAAAACGGTTTCTGCCACCGGAATGCCCTGCAATTTCTTAACACAAATATTCATCAGCCCAAAAGCAAAGCTGGCAACGAGCATCATCCAGATGCCCCTAGAAATTTTCATCCCTGCGAAGTTATGTTATCCCCGCTTGCTTACAGAAAAACATGAGGCTCTAAATTACTTATTGAGCCAATGTACAAAATTTTGTAAATTTGTGTAAACATGGGTTTGGTATACGCGAATATTGGCCTCAGCAATCCCAGAAAGCCGGAGCTCAGGGGAATTGAAGTGAAAAGTCTCGTCGATACGGGCGCTGCTATGCTTTGCTTGCCCGAACACATAGTTATTCAGCTTGAACTGGAGGAAAACGGAACAAGGGATATCAGTACCGCTGATGGCCGGTCGCATAAAGTACCTTATGTTGGACCAGTGAAAGTAACTTTTGAAAACAGAATTTGCTTTGTTGGTGCTATCGTTATTGGAGATGAACCGCTATTGGGCGCAGTGCCCATGGAGGATATGGATTTGGTGGTTCATCCTTTATCTCAGCAACTGAAGGTGAATCCTGACAGCCCGAATTTCCCGCATCACAAAGTAAAGTAATACTCATTTACAATTATTTTCTGGAGGGAGCTTCATTTTTCATCAGCACCCTGCCCTCAACTCTATAAGTAATGGAAACACCATTGGATAAATGAAAGCCCATAACTTTATTAAAAAAACCCGGCCTACCCTGAAAAGTAAAACAAACTTTAAATGCATACACTTTTCCAGGGATTAGCATTTCCTTGGGCCACTGACATATATAGTGCGGGTCGTTAGTAAAAGCATTGGTGATCCAGACTGTATCTTTTCCGATATATTTAAAATGTTTAATAAGATATGTCGAAGGCTCTTGGCGCACTTCACCCATGTTATTTACAAAAGAATCGGCAACCCAGCCATGAAAGGTATCTCTGAAAACCAAAGAATCCGGATTTGAAGTAATCGCGTTGGTTTTCACCTGACTAAAACAATGTTGTGCAAAGAAAAATGCAAAAAGCAACTGTGAATGGAACATTGCAGTGCGAAAAATCTTCATGCCACTTGAATCACACATTATTCTTGCAATTTTCATGCCCATAATTACTTTAGTTTTGGCTTTATTAAATAAAAAAATCCTCCGAATGAACCGAAGGATTTTTTAAATTGTACAAGAAACCGGGTTTATCCAATTTCTTCAATCTTTCATTTCTTCATTAATTCGCCACCGAACTCAGCACGCTGTTCATGCTGCGCACAGCATCGGCCGATTTGGCAAACTCTGCTTTTTCAGACTCATTCAGTTCCAGATTTACAATGCTCTCCCAACCTGACTTTCCAATTACAACCGGAACACCAATGCAGATATCATTCTGACCGTATTCGCCATCAAGTGCAACGCAGCAAGGGAACAGTTTTTTCTGATCTGCAACAATAGCGTGAACCAATGCAGCAACTGAAGCTCCGGGAGCATACCATGCGCTGGTTCCGAGCATTCCGGTGAGGGTAGCACCACCAACCATGGTGTCGGCTTTTACTTTTGCCAGTGATTCTTCAGAAGCAAAATGGCTTGCGGGTACGCCTTTGTAAGAAGCCAAACGGGTTAAAGGAATCATGGTGGTATCACCGTGGCCGCCGATCACCATACCATCAACATCATTGGAAGGACAATTCAATGCGGCACTAAGGTAAGTGCGGAAGCGGCTGCTATCCAGAATGCCGCCCATACCGATAATTCTGTTCTTGGGCAATCCGGTAGATTTCAAGGCCAGGTAAGTCATGGTATCCATGGGATTGGAAACCACAATGATGATGGCGTTGGGGCTGTGCT
>CANHCW010000151.1 GCA_947459165.1 Flavobacteriales bacterium | reverse complement strand
CTTGGTGGGCATCTGTGAAATTGAACCTTCGGATGTCTACAAAGGACGGGTTGTAACGGAGAAATATGCCATTGCGGTGGGGCAAAAAATGCTGTGGAGGGCTTTTCAGGTGGTTCCTTCAAAAGAATCGGCCATTGAATGCCTTAGGGTTTATTACACCTTGGGCGAAACGGTCATTGCTTTAGCCGCTTTTATTCGGTCGCTTGGTTATCCCTGTCGTGTGGAACATCCCATTGGCGACAGCGATTTGCTTCATATTCCCATTGGTCTGAAGGCGGGATTCGGCGAACTGGGAAGGCATGGTTCCATCATCAATCCGCAGGTAGGTCCGCTGTTTAGAATGGGCAGTGTGATTACCGATCTTCACATGCAAATCGATCATCCCATTGATGCGGGCATTGCTAAATTTTGCGATACATGCAGGGCTTGCCGACTGTATTGCCCTGCCAAAGCCATTCCCGACCACCGCAGTCCGGAAGCGGGCAAAGACCATTTGGGCAACGACCGATACATGGTAGATACAGCGCGTTGTTTTCCATACTTCGCCAAATACAATTACTGCAGCATTTGTTTGCCGGTCTGCGTTTACAACCACAAAGAGTGGGCTCGAGATTTTGAGGGGCATGAAACCAAACTGTGGCCTGAAATTATAATGGAAGAGCCGCCACCGGCTGTGTTTCTGAAAGGGGATTAGTTTATTGGTTTAATCGTTTAATAGTGATGAAGTCTTTGAAATTAAATCAATCCACCACAACGCCGCCCTTTTTCACCTCGCCGCCGCTGGCCAGCAACAGGTAGCTCTTGATAAAGGGCCACAAATCACCGTCCATCACATTCTGCACATTCGAGGTTTCTTCGCCGGTGCGCACATCTTTAACCAATTTGTAAGGATGAAAAACATAGTTACGAATCTGCGATCCCCACTCAATTTTCATTTTGGTGTCTTCAATGGCAGCCCTGGCCGCATTGCGCTTCTGAATTTCCAGTTCGTACAAGCGGCTTTTCAGCATTTGCATGGCGCGTTCGCGGTTGGCCAACTGACTGCGTTCAACCTGACAAACCACCACAATGCCTGTGGGAACATGCGTAAGTTGAACCTTGGTTTCAACCTTGTTTACATTCTGTCCGCCTGCACCGCCGCTTCGGCTGGTTTGCAATTCCACATCGGCAGGTTTAATGTCAATTTCAATGGTATCGTCTACCATGGGGTAAACATATACACTGGCAAACGAAGTATGCCGGCGTGCATTGCTGTCGAAAGGTGAAATGCGCACCATGCGGTGAACTCCGTTTTCTCCTTTCAGGTAACCAAAGGCAAAAGCCCCGTCAATTTCCAAACTCACACTTTTAATTCCTGCTACTTCACCGTCGGTTCTTTCCAGTTCCGATACCTTAAAGCCGTTCTTTTCAGCCCACATCAGGTACATACGGGTAAGCATATCTGCCCAGTCGCAACTTTCTGTTCCACCCGCGCCGGCGTTTATTTCCAGTACACAACCCAAATGATCTTCTTCGCTTTGCAGCATGTTTCTGAACTCCAGGTCCTCTACCAAACTGCACAGGGATTTGTACTGCTCATCCACTTCGCCTTGGGTGGCCTCACCGGCATCGGCAAATTCCATCAGTACTTCCAGGTCATCCAAACCTTTGGTGCAAGCGGCATAAGCTTCAGTCCAGCTCTTTTTTTCCTTTAATTTTCTTAAGTGTGCCTCGGCTTTTTTAGGATCGTCCCAAAAGCGGGGATCCAAAGTTTGTTCTTCCGCGTCGGCGATTTCGGCTAACTTTCTATCGACGTCAAAGATACCTCCTCAAGGCCTCAACACGGCCCCTTATATCTTTATGCTGATCGCTGTTCATAACCGCAAAGGTACAAAAACGAGGCCGTTCGGTAAAATGAAAGTCTGCGTTTATACCGCTTTTTCCGGTCCAACAGCCCGCTGATACACTTCAAGGCAGCGCTTTCGCGCAAGTTCATGCTCAACCACGGGCTTGCAATATGAGAGTGTGTCAAATTCAGGAACCCATTTGCGAATGTATTCAAACTTGCCATCAAACTTCAGTGTTTGCAATGTGGGGTTGAATACCCTGAAATAAGGAGCTGCATCTACACCACTGCCTGCGGCCCATTGCCAGCCACCGTTGTTGCTTGCCAAATCAAAATCGAGCAAATGCCGCGCAAACCAGGCCTCGCCCCAGCGCCAGTCAATTAACAAATGCTTGGTTAAAAAACTAGCCACTATCATTCTTACCCTGTTGTGCATGTAGCCGGTGGCGAGCAATTCGCGCATACCTGCATCTACAATAGGGTAGCCGGTTTGCCCCTTGCACCATTTGTCAAATTCTTCGGGGTTGTTGCGCCATTCTATCAGGTCGTATTTGGGTTTGAACGATTGTTTCACCACATGCGGAAAATGCCATAAGATTTGCTGGTAAAACTCACGCCAAATGAGTTCGTTTAAAAATTTGTCGGGTTTGTTTAAGCTTTGTTTGACGAGCCCTCTCAGGCTCACCGTTCCAAACCGCAAGTGTAGTCCCAGTCTGCTCGTACCTCGCAACGCCGGAAAATCCCGGGTTTCTCCGTAATGCAAAATCATAGAATCGGCCAGCTCTGCTTTGGGGTATAGGGTTTCTGTTTCATCAAAGCCCATCGATTTTAGTGTGGGTAGCGTCTCTGCTTCAAAATTTAGTAGGTTACCCAAATTAGCAGAGTCATACGCTTCGCACATTTGAGGCCTGAAAAGGCCTTTCCACTTTCTGCTATAGGGTGTGTACACGGTGTACGGCTTGCCATCGTCTTTCACCACATCGTTCTTGGCAAATATGACCTGATCTTTATATTGGTGAAAGGAAGTATTTTGTGCTTCTGCCATTTTTGCCACCGCTTCATCTCGCTGTATGGCATAGGTTTCATAATCCTCGTTGCAGTAAATGGCTTTTAGGTTTTCATCTTTCAGTAACCCTTCCCAAACCTCAAGTGGCTTGCCGTAAAAAACAGACAAATCGCCGCCTTTGGCTTTCAGTTGCGACTGGATGTTCAGTAAGGTTTGATGGATGAAGTTGACTCGTCGGTCCTGCGCATTGTCCAGCTTGTCCAGTATTTCCCGGTCGAAAATAAAAATGGGTTTTACCGGCAGTCCGCTTTTCAGCGCCTCGGCCAGGCCGTGGTTGTCGTTGGTTCGCAAATCGCGACGAAACCAAAAAATGCAGTATGGTTTATTGAATGACATGGTTTAAAGCAGTTTGAATGTCAGGAAAAGCAAATTGAAATCCTGTTTTGAGCAGTTTTTGCGCACTCACAGCCCGGTTGCTGCAAGCCAGTGAGCCCATTTCGCCCAGCACCAGTTTTAGCACAAAGGCCGGCACAACGGGGTGAAGGGTTTTTCGGCCCCGGGCTTTGTCAATACTGCGAACCAGTTCTCCCATGTTGCTTGTTTGCGGAGCCACTAGGTTGTATGTACCTTTTAGTTGCCCTTCGGCAGCCAGTGCATAGGCATTGCACAAATCATCAATGTGAATCCAGCTCAGTCGATTGCGGCTTGCACCGGTTATGGGAATGATGCCCAGTGGGGCGGTGGCCAGCATGGTTTTTATAAATCCCTGCTTTTTCATGAGCACCACAGGCGTTCGGATGATGCTCACCTCGGCACCGCTTTCGGCCCATATGCGGCTAACGGCTTCCCATTGCGCGCAGACTGTGGCTAAAAAGCTGTTGCCGACTTTGGTTTCTTCTGTGCAATCTTCGGGCAAATCATCGGGATATATGTCAGTACCCGAAGCTGTGATGTAGTGCCGTGGCAGTGCATCAAACTTCAACAATTGTTGATGCAGGAAAAGGGAAGTATCAACTCTGCTGCTGATAATCTCGGTTTTATAAGACTCTGTCCATCTTTGCGATGCAATATTGGCTCCTGCCAGGTGCACCACTGAATCGGGTTTGAAATTGAAGTTTTCAGGGAAAATATTTTCCTTTGGATTCCAGTAAAAAACATTTTGTTGAACATTTTGTTTATTCTTCGATGAAGTCAGAATGCAAACCTCGTGTCCTCTGCTCCGCAACACGGGAACCAATCTGCTTCCAACTCCTCCGGTGGCCCCGGTAATTAAAATATTCATATGACAATGAGTACAAGAGAAACACAGAACACGGAAATTAAGTTTGACCCTAAAAAGTCGAAAAAAGATTTTCGTGACAAGTATTTCATTAAAGACATTGAGAACATTACCGGCATAAAAGCCTATACACTGCGCATTTGGGAGCAGCGCTACAACATGCTTACCCCCAAGCGCACCGACACCAACATTAGGTATTACGAGGAAGATGACCTGAAATACCTGATGAATGTGAGCATTCTCAATGCAAACGGGTTCAAAATCAGCAAAATTTCGAAAATGAGCAGGGAAGATGTGCAGAAGAAAACCCTGAGCATTAGCGAAAACAGCAGCCGTTACGAAAATCAGATTCAGGCTCTAACCTCGGCCATGCTGGCTTTTGATGAAAGGGAATTTAACAAAACCCTCAGCATTAGCATTTTAAAAGTGGGTATGGAAGAAACCGTTACCCAAATTATTTTCCCCTTTATGCAACATGTTGGGGTATTGTGGCTTAGCGGTTCCATTCATGTGGCTCACGAACACTTTATTACCAACCTCATTCGCCAAAGAATGTATGTGGCGCTGGATCAGTTGAACCCGGCCCCGGCCGTTGAATGTAAAAAGTTTTTGTTGTTCGTTCCCAACGGCGAAAACCACGACATGAGTCTGCTTTTTGCTTCGTACATTCTGCGTTCACGAGGACAGCAGGTAATTTACCTTGGCACCAGCACTCCGCTGGAAGATTTGAACAAGATTTTTAAACTGCACAGACCCGATGCTGTTTTTTGTGCGATTACAAATAGTAATCAGCAGGTTCCACTGCAGGTTTACATTCATAGTTTAAATCGCACATTCCCCGATGTGCCTGTAATTCTTACCGGTAAGCAGGTTATTCGCCGCCGCGATTTAAAACTGCCATCCAATTGCCATGTGGTAGCTACGCCTGATGATTTTAACCGCCTGATCAGTTACCTTCCTGCTCAAAGCGCCTGATATCAACTTCATGATGAAGTTGGGCTCCCTCGCATAAATAATCTGCCATCATGGGCGAAAGTAGGGTAACCAAACTGCTGCCTTTGCTTCCAAGTCCGTTATAAATGTAAACCGGAGAATTTTCCTTGCATTTACCTAAGTAGGGCCTGCGGCCTTCTACGGTGGGCCTCACGCCGCGCCGATGTTCAACAATTTCAAGTTCCCCTTTAAACCAGGTACGGGTGTCCGATAGTAGTTTCTCAGCATCCGCAGGGTTGGGATCTTCCTGTAAACTGCCTTTGTGAAAATTGCTTCCCAGTAAATAATTGCCCGTCCCATCGGGTACAAGCCATTGTTTCCTTTTCCAAATGGCCTTAGCAGACGGCATAAAATTATCGGCCTTTACCGTTAAAATGTCGCCGCCGGTGGGGTGAAAATGCAGGTAATTGAACCATGGATTGTGCAAGGTTTGTATGCCTTCGCAAAAAACTATGGCACCAAACGACATGTTGTTAAGCCAAACGCTACTTGTCTTTATTGTAATTTGACTATAATCAATTTTATCGTTCTCAACGCATCCCAGCTGCTGCAGGTACTGTTTTGCCGCGTCTAAAAATGCCTGCACATTGAGCCTGCCGCCCCCATGCACAATGCTATAACCAAACGGGGCATTGATTTCCGCGGG
>CANHCW010000150.1 GCA_947459165.1 Flavobacteriales bacterium | reverse complement strand
TCAATATCCACGCCGGCCGTGGCTTTAATGAGTTTTACCGCCGCTTTCATAATAGTGAGGGTGCTCAAGCCCAGAAAGTCCATTTTCAGCAACCCGGTTTTTTCAATCTGGGTTACATCGTATTGCACCTGCATCCAAGGCGATTCCTTGCTGCGGGCTACGGGCACCAGGTTGTCTATATCCTCTGATGCGATGATGATTCCGCAGGCGTGCACTCCGGTTCCGCGAATACTGCCTTCCAGTTTTTCCGCATCCTTCAGCACCCTCGCTTCCTCGCTGTTGCCCTGATAGATTTGCTGAATTTGCTTCACATTCTCCAAATCTTCCGGTTTCAGGTTTAACTTTTCGTCCTTGGCCAACTCATCGGGTGTTTTATGCAACAGCTGTCCGAAATTGAGGTTATTGGGCACCAGTTTGGCCAAAAAGTTGGTTTGGGGCAAGGGCAGTTGCAACACCCTGCCCACATCGCGAATGGCCGATTTGGTAGCCATAGATGAATAGGTAACAATCTGGGCAATGCGTCTTTCACCATATTTGTTGGCTACATATTCAATCACTTTGTCTCGTCCCGCATCTTCAAAATCAATATCCACATCGGGCATGCTCTTTCTTTCCGGGTTCAGAAACCTTTCAAACAGCAAATCGTAGCGCACAGGATCTACATTGGTAATGCCAAGGCAATAGGCCACCAGACTTCCCGCTGCGGAACCACGCCCCGGTCCCACCCACACATCCATTTCCCTTGCGGCGGTGGTAAAATCCTGCACAATGAGGAAGTACCCTTCAAAACCAAAATCGGTAATGGTTCCCAATTCAAACTCCAGGCGTTCTGATACTTCAGAAGGCAGCATTTCCCCGTATCGCTTCTTTGCACCGCTGTAAGCCAGGTGACGCAGGTATTCGTTTGAAGAATTAAAACCAGCCGGCAGCGTAAAGGTGGGCAACAGCATATCGCGCACAAGCTCCGGCTTGGTGATAGAGTCGATGAGGCGGTTGGTATTGTCAATGGCTTCCGGTATGTCGCTAAACAGCAGGTTCATTTCCTCCGTGGTTTTGAAGAAAAACTCTTCATTCGGAAAACCAAAACGGTAGCCCTTGCCACCTTCTTCGTTGGTGGCTTTTGGGGTAGCCTGCACCTCGCCTGTGTTCACGCACAGCAAAATATCGTGCGCGTTTGCATCTTTTTTATCGGTATAATGACTGTCATTGGTGGCAATCACCGGCACATTGTATTTTTTGGCGAATCCCAGCAAAGTTTGATTGATATCTTCCTGCGAAACGCCGGTTCCATCGAGGTTTTTCAGGTGATGTCGTTGCAATTCCACATAAAAATTCTCTCCAAACAAATCAAGCCATTCCTTAAACACCTTTTCTCCTTCTTCAGCGCCTTTCCACAAAATGGTCTGGGGAATTTCCGCACCAATACAACAGCTCGTGGCAATCAAACCTTCTTTGTACTGCCGAATCAATTCTTTATCAATGCGCGGATACTTGCCGTACATGCCTTCCAAATAACCCAGCGAACAAAGCTTAGATAGATTTTGATATCCTTCCTGATTTTTGGCAAGCAACAACTGATGGTAGCGCTTGTCTTTTTGACCCTGCGTGAACTGCCGCACATGCCGGTCTTCAACCAAATAAAATTCACACCCAATCACCGGCACCATTCCCTCCGCTGTTACCGCCTGATAAAATGCAAATGCACCGAACATATTGCCGTGATCGGTAATGGCAATAGCAGGCATATTGTCTGCCTTGGCCTTTTTTACCAAACTTTTAATGGAGGCGGCTCCATCCAGAAGCGAATACTGCGTGTGTACATGAAGGTGAGAAAACTGTGGCATAAAGGTTACAATCGGAACCTTCGAAATTACACATTGCCCTCAGGTAAAAACGGCCTGTGGAGAAAATGAGAATTACTATTTTTAGTGTAAAAAAGAGTCTTAACTACTTGGCCGACCGTGCCGGTTTTTTGGTTTTCCCTTCAGGTTTGGGCTGCATGCTGTGGGCCGAAACCAGAACATTTAAATCGGAATACCGCAGCCAGCAAAAACCATCTTTACCCCAGTCTTTGCCCCAGCTGTTCACAATTTTAAACGCCCCTCCGCCTACGGCATCATCGTAACCCACTATGCACATAGCGTGCAACCCGTCGGCGTATTTTTTGTCCTTAAAAAAATCCATTTTAATAATGCCGTTGCTATCAAGAAATTTTGAATTCATGCTGTTGCCCAATCCGCCACCGAAAATTTTAATCACCATCACAACCGGCGAATTGGCTGCAATAGACGACTTTATTTGAATTACAGAACGGGTTTGAACGCGACTAAAGGAATACAGACGATCCTTATATTTCGTTTTGTTTTTGTCAATGGCACAGTAGGGAATTTTGTAATCCTTTTCCGCAGGGCAACCTTTGCTCTTCAGTATCTCCAGGCAATGATCAATCTCAGCACCGGGCGAACAGGGTGGCTTGTTGTAAATATGGCCGTAACGATTAAACACACTCCAAGGCGAAAACGCGGGAGCTGTGGGGCCATTCTCAATTCGTTTGACGATGGTAAGCCCGTAATAAGCTGATGCCCAACCCACGCAAGATCCCACATCGCCTTGATTCCCGATGGGCGGCAGGTATTTTTCAAGCGTAAAACTTGACGGGGGATTGCTGTTTAAAAGCGCATTCTGTTTTCTGTGTTTGTTACCAACTCCCGGAATAAAATCGTGCTGCAATACATCATATCCAACTCTAGGCAAAACGGTGGCTGCTGAGTGCGCCATTCCTTCACCCAAAAGGCTGAAACCAAATACAAAAAACAAGATGGTCCTGTTCATTTTTTTGCCTTTCAATCTCTGATTTATTATTTTTTTCATGACTCCAATGCTAAATTCTTGTTTTTGTTCGTTATAATTGGCGAGCAAAACATCAAAAATAATGAAAAAAATCACTCCTCTGTTTTTCTACCTTGGTCTCGCCTTTTGTTTTCATAACGCTTGGGCGCAGAAAATTATTTCAAAAGCCGATTATTATTTAACCGATGAATCAGGAAAAAAGATCTCAGCGGTATTCTCCTCCCTCGATGATTTCAATGATTCCGGTATCGCAATTTTCTCCTTGGGTGGAGTTAAAAATGAATCCAGAGACGATTACTACGGCACTTCAACATTAAAGGGTGCCAAATACGGATTAATCAACAACAAAGGCAAAATTGTGGTTGAAGCAAATTACGATTACATCAGCCGTTACAATTACTCAAACGATACACTGTTTACAGTGACAACAGGAGAAAAAAAGGGGCTTTTGAATCACAAAGGCCGTTGGATCTTGCCTGTTGAATACAAAGAAATAACCTATAACTATTACGATTACGCTGTCATTCGCATCACCACAAACGACAACAAACAGCAGCTTTTAAGCATGGACGGAAAGGCCATTACAGGTCTGTATGACTATATCGACATGAAGAAAAACGGTGCCTCCATTCGTGAAAAAAGCAACTATGGTTGGCTCGATGCAACATACAAAATTTCCATTCCGACTGAATACAAAAAACTGGAATACTTAAAAAGCTGCGATAAATTCATCGCCAAGGACAAATTCTCTAAGTATTATATCATCAATGCGAAGAACGAAAAAATTCCCGGTGTAAAGTATGATGAAATTTCGCCTATTTACAGCAGAGAAAATTACGAGGATATTCTGGGTTACAAAATAAAATACAAGGGGAAATATGGATTCATGAATACAGATTTTAAGGTCGTAATCAAACCAAGCCTAAACGACATCAGCGATATTCAGTTTAATTGTAACTCTTTCGTTTTGTCATGCGAGAAAAAATCGCGTGAAGTATATTTACACGATGCCAATGGGGTGAAAATTGGCAAGAACAAATTCCATTACATATCCAGTTCTACGGCATTTGATAAATATATGATAGCCACACCTTACAAAAAATCGGGCGTTAATGACTATTATGGACCTACTGAATATGTAATTATCGACACCAAAGGGGTACAGGTTCTTCCCGGCACTTACAGTCAGTATAAAAACAGTTACAGTTCAACTGTGGTTGATTTACTCATGTTGGAATCGAAAGGTTCATGGACGGCTTACAATCAATATCTGGAGCCGGTGATCAGTTCAAAACAGGTGGCACCTGAGAAAATAAGTAGAATTGATGACCTTGGAGAAAATTACTTCAGCGTGCAAATCGGTGGAGATGCATCAAGATATGGCTCATCCAAAGCAGGTATTTACGCAGTTTACGATGGCTACGGAAAACAAATCTTGCCTTTTGAATATGAAGAAATTTCATACTCGAGTTCTGCTGAAATGTTTCAATTTAAAAAAGCCGGCAAGTATGGTTTCATGAAAACCGATGGCAGTATCATGTTTCAACCTGAATATTCTTATATCGGCTGCAGTGGAGAATACTGCGTGGTAAAAAAATATTTCGAAAAAGACAATTCAGAGAAATATGGCATCATCAATACCAAGCTTCAGAAAGAAATTATCTCCCCAAAATTCGATTATTTAAAATCGGTTTATTACGGAACCGACAACACTTACATTTTCAAAGAGAACAATAAATTTGGATTACTGTCGGCTAAAAATGACAAATACCTGCTTGAACCCAAGTACAATTACCTGGAATCAGCCCAAATTTATAACCAAGACTATTATCTTGTAAATAACTTCGGCAGCATCGAAAATTCAGGCGGTGGCTGGGACTGGGGTGGAGGAAGCAGCGAGGAACTGACTGCAAAAGGCGGAGTATGGGGTGCCATCAACCTCAAAGGGGATACAATCATACCCATCAAATTCAAAAAAATTAACTTTCTGAGAGATACCCTTTTTATTGGCTCAGATGAGGAAGACAAAACACACCTCTACAAAATACCCGGTGCTAAAAAAATCACTCCTGATGGTGCTAACTTTCTTGAAAGATTAGGGTATGGCGACGAACCCACTTATTTGATGGGTAAGAATGTAGTAATGGATGAATACGGATCAAGAACAAGTGGCATTTATGGCGTAGCCGGCGGTCAAGGCAAAATAATTATTGATTTCAAGTATGCTGAAATTGAGAATTCAGGAGAGGATTTTCTGTGCACGATGGAAGAATTAAAAGGTTTCGACCTCATTAACAAAGACGGCAAAATACTCATTAGCGGAGCCAATTCCATAGACCGCCTGAACGATTCGTTTTACTTAGTAAAAAAGGATGAAAATGTGTTTCTTTTCAAGTCAAAATCAAATACCACATCCATTCTTGAAAACATCGTCTCCTGCAATGTTCCAGAGTATTTATACAGCAACGGCATAATCGGGGTTAAAACCAAAGACAACAAATGGGGTGCGATAAACTCTCAGGCCGAGTGGATTATTCAACCCACATACTGCGATCTCTCAGGCGTAAACAATGAAAGTATCATCGCTGCAGTTTGCGAAGGAGCTGTTTTAAAATACGGAGTGATAGATGCAGAAAAGAACATCCTCATACCTTTCGAATATGAATCGATTGAAAGTTCTTACGGTGGTGAGTTCAGATGCTTAAAAAACAACCTCATTTACCGCGTAAATCTTTCAAATGAAATATTAAATACCGAAAAAGCTTCGGATTCCAAATTGCGCGGATTCGAATAAAACCCTGTTATACAATAAAAAAGGGAGGCCAATGCCTCCCTTTTTTATTGCTCGCAATCTAAAAAACGGGTTGTGGTTATTTATAATCGTAGACCAGCGTATCGCCGGCATTGCCTTCCTTGTCGAATGTGATTTGCCATTGCAACTGTCCATTCTTGAACAGACCTTTCGACTTTAAAG
>CANHCW010000149.1 GCA_947459165.1 Flavobacteriales bacterium | reverse complement strand
GAGACGGGACAGACTCGCCGGAACGCAAAAAAGCCCTGTCTCGGGCAAGCCGAGACAAGACTTTTCATTGGTCGGGATGACTGGATTCGAACCAGCGACCCCTACGTCCCGAACGTAGTGCGCTACCGGACTGCGCTACATCCCGATTTTCGGTGGAGGTGCAAATTTAAAATAGATTGCGGTAAATACAGGTTGAAGGCAGATTGAAAGAAATAAAATCACCCTGTTTTGCACTTTGGTAAACAATTTGCATGGTTTGGTCGTCTGATAAGTAAATATGCGCAGTTTTCTCATTCTACTCTTCCTTGTTTTCAGCCAATCGCTGTTTTCAGCCGATACCCTGATTGTGAAGTCATCCTTGTTTAATAAGAAAATGATGAGTTACCGCCTCATCACCCAGGAGTACATTGCCAATGTAAATGGCTATTTTCTCGATATCAAAATAGATACTTGCTTTCTCTTTCTGCGCCGCACCGACAAAAAATTCGTTTATCGCATTACCTACCATGCAGATGAGGCGGGGAAAAATCCGGTTAAAAAATCCGATCCCCTGAAATTGGCAGAATACATAGTTCGCTTTGATTCCGCTTCAGGTAAGGCAGCTGAATTAATGAACTGGAAAGACCACCGCGACCGCCTGGTATCTGATTTTTCCGTTCAGGCGGCTGCTGCCCTCATCAGTTCAATGCAGTTTGAAGAGCAAAAGAATTTTGTAAACGATGAAAAAATTGTGAGGAAAATTGTGATGCCGGATATTTCTCCCTTGTTCTCTCTGTTTGGGGATACCTTGCGTCTCGATGCTGAATACATGCGGCTGAAGCCCGTTCGTTCACCCATGTCGGGCAAAGATTATCTCATTCTCGGCAGTCTGACCTCAGAAAAGCCCGAGGGCACCAAGAATACCATCTTATTTCACGCACGAAACAAGGCCGGAGAAGTAGAGAAACCCCAATTACTCGAAGAAGTAAAAGAGTACCTGTTTAAGTCTGCGCCCAAAGATCAGCCCATTCCTGAAATTCAATCTGTGGGTCTGAACTCCGAGTCTGACTGGCAATACAACAAAGCCCAGAAAAACATGATTAAAATATCTCTTGCTGATGTGCTGGCTATCAACGGACAGTCTCGCGGAAATATCAGAGTGTTTGAACTCTGGGATCAGGAATAAATCAGTATTGGTTGCTGAAAGTCAAATCCTGGCCGTTGTAACCCAAGGCAATATTGCCTTCTTTACTCAGTTCTCCCGATAAAATTCGTTTGCTGAGTTCATCCAAAATTCGCTTCTGAAGCACTCTTTTTAGTGGTCTTGCACCAAATTGCGGATCGTAGCCCAGTTGCGCAAGCCAGTCGGCAGCATCTTCAGTCCAGCTGAGATCAACATCTACCTCCTTAAGTCTATTGCGAATTTCTTCAAGCTGCATCACCACAATGGCGCGAATATGATCCCTGTCCAGCGGTTCAAACATCACCACTTCATCGATGCGGTTCAAAAATTCAGGACGGATGGACCGTTTCAGCAATTCAAAAACCCTGGACTTGGTGGAGGCCACAATTTCTTCCTTGTCGCCCGCTTCAAAATTTTCAAAGCTCTCGCGAATGATGTCGCTGCCCAAATTGCTTGTCATGATGATAATGGTATTGCGGAAATTGGCAGTTCTGCCTTTGTTGTCGGTCAGTCTGCCGTCATCCAGCACCTGCAGCAATATGTTGAACACATCTGGGTGGGCTTTTTCAATTTCATCAAGCAAAACCACGCTGTAGGGTTTTCGACGAATGGCTTCGGTAAGCTGTCCGCCTTCATCGTAACCTACATAACCCGGAGGGGCTCCAATCAGCCGGCTCACAGTATGTTTTTCCTGGTACTCACTCATGTCAATCCTTACCATGGCAGTATCGGTGTTGAAAAGGTAATCTGCCAGAGCCTTTGCCACTTCGGTTTTACCCACGCCTGTGGTTCCCAGAAAAATGAACGAACCGATGGGTTTTTTCGGGTCCTGCAGGCCTGCACGGCTTCTTCGTATGGCGTTTGAAAGGGCAGAAATGGCTTCCTCCTGTCCAACAACGCGGCGGTGCAGCTCTTTTTCCAGATTCAACAGCTTTTCACGGTCGCTTTGCAGCATTTTGGAAACCGGAATGCCCGTCCATTTGCTGACTACATCGGCTATGTCTTCGGCGTCCACTTCCTGTTTTACCATGCTTTTGCGTTCGCTGTTACCCATTTTTACCGTCATGGCAAACAGATCTTCTTCGGCCTGTTTGATTAAACCGTAGCGCAGTTCAGCCACCCTTCCGTAGTTTCCGTCCCTTTCTGCCATTTCAGCCTCCAGGCGGTATTTTTCAATCAGTTCCTTCTTTTCCTGAATTTGCCCCAGCACGGCTTTTTCGTTCATCCACTGCGCATTCAGGGAACTCCGATCTTCATTGAGGTTGGCAATCTCCTCGTTCAGTTTGCTCAACTTCGACAGGTCGTTTTCTCTTTTAATCGCCTCCCTTTCAATCTCCAGCTGCATGATTTTGCGGTTGAGTTCATCCAGTTCTTCCGGAACGCTGTTCATTTCCAAACGCAATTTGCTTGCGGCCTCATCTAGCAGATCGATGGCTTTGTCGGGCAGAAAACGGTCGTTGATGTAGCGCTGACTCATTTCCACCGAGGCGATGATTGCTTCATCTTTTATCCTTACCTGATGGTGTACTTCGTATTTTTCTTTTAAACCGCGCAAAATGCTGATGGCTTCCTGCGTATCGGGTTCTTCCACCAATACTTTTTGAAAGCGGCGTTCCAGCGCTTTGTCTGCCTCAATGTATTTCTGGTATTCGGCCAGGGTTGTGGCTCCTATGGCCCTCAATTCACCTCTTGCCAATGCGGGTTTTAAAATGTTGGCCGCATCCATCGCGCCTTCACTTCTTCCTGCACCTACCAGCGTGTGAATTTCATCAATAAACAGCACCACTTCGCCGGCGCTGTCAATCACTTCTTTCACAACTGCTTTCAAGCGTTCTTCAAACTCGCCCTTGTATTTGGCTCCTGCAATCAGCGCACCCATATCCAGGTTGTAAATGACCTTGGTTTTGAGGTTCTCCGGAACATCGCCCCGAATGATGCGGTGTGCCAATCCTTCTGCAATGGCTGTTTTTCCCACACCGGGTTCGCCAATCAGCACGGGGTTGTTTTTGGTTCTTCGGCTAAGTATTTGAAGAATTCGCCGTATTTCATCATCGCGCCCAATCACCGGATCAAGTTTGCCCGTGCGGGCCATGTCATTTAAGTTCAGGGCATATTTTTTCAGTGCGTTAAACTGGTTCTCAGCTGTTTCGCTGCTCACTTTGGCGCCTTTTCTCAAATCGGAAATGGCTTTAATCAGTTCAGCTTTTTTTACACCTGCGTCCTTTAAAATATTGGCAGCTGTGTCGCGCCCGTCCAAAATGCCGGTCAGCAGGTGTTCATTGGTGATGAATTCATCGCCCATGTCCTTCATTATTTTCTCGGCATTCACTGCGGAAACACTGAGAGCCTGGGATATATAAATTTGCCCACCATCTAATTTCGATAGTGATTTGATACTGGCTTCCGCCGCATCCTCAACCCGTTTCCCGTTTACTCCCAACTTGCCGAACAAAAACTGTAAGGTTTCCGGGTCTTCGGTAAACATGGTTTTTAATATATGCACAGGTTCAATTTGCTGGTTTTTGTTGGCGATAGCCAAAGTTTGGGCTCCATTAACTGTTTCCTGTGCCTTAATAGTGAATTTTTGCAGATTCATAATTTCCCTTTTTGTTTCAAATTCATCACCAATTTACAAAAGCGGAAAGAATGGCGGAAATTATTTTATCAGTTTGAAAGATTTTGACAAATTGTCACCAATGCCCCTGTTTTCAGGGATTTACACTGAAAAAAAGTCAGGAAATCATAAATATTTTTAGGTATTTTTAAAAATTAATTGAACAAAAATTAGGAATTGTCATAATCATTACCCACCTTTGATATCGTATTAGAATATATGAACCTGTACGTCGGAAACCTAAACTATGGTGCTAGAGACAATGATTTGAAAGCGCTGTTTGAAGAAATCGGGGAAGTATCCTCGGCAAAAGTAATTATGGATAGAGTAAGCGGCCGTAGCAAAGGCTTCGGTTTTGTTGAAATGCCCAATGAAGATGAAGCGAGAAAAGCCATCGAAAACCTGAATGGTTACAGCCTGCAAAACCGTGAAATCACGGTGAGTGAAGCTAAGCCCAGGCCTGAAGGCGGCGACAACAGACGCTATTAAACTTCCTGAACCCTACAATCCCGGCTCCAAAGGCCGGGATTTTTTTATGCCCTGCCTTTTCTGAACTTCACCTCGGTGGCTCCATAGCCATATAAGGCATTGTCTGCTTCACCGTACGATGTTATTTCTCTGCGCCCCTTCAAGGCGAGGTGAATGAGATTCTTTAAAACTCCGCTGCCTGTCCCGTGAATGAAAATCATCCCATCCATTTGCCAGGCAATGCCCAGTTCCAGGTTCTTTTGAAAAGCGGCCATCTGCATTTTTAAAATGGTGTCGCCGTCTATTCCATCCAAACCCAATGCCTCAGCGTGCAAGTCAATAACTGCCTCGGGTTTACTCACCTGTTCAAACGGAGCCGGAGTCAATGCCGGTTTTTCAGCGGCCTGCTCCACTTTGCGTATTCCATTTTCAATTCTGATGAGCCAATTTTTCGATAAGTGCGAAATGGCATCGGGATCAACAGCATTCCATTTGTCGAACTCAAAGGTGTGGTGAAGGGGGAGGGGAATGTCGGCCGGCATGTGCCTCAACAATAAAACCGAAATGCTGAATTGCCCCCTTCGGTTTCTCTCTTTTCCTTTTATGGTGCTGATGTCTTTCACCTCACCGGCTCCACAACTGCCCGATTGCATCAGTTCGTTGGCGGTGATGCCACTGCGGTAAGCTGAAAAAAGCACCGGGTTTTCTGTGTTGTTCAATACTGAAATCACAAATCCCGCATCGTTTTCGCTGATGAGCCAGTAAACTCCTTTGCCTGCTTTGGGTACAAAACGATTTTCTACCGGTTTCGATGCGGGTTCCGATGCTGCCATTGCGCTTCTCTCCAGTACCACCAATTCCTCAGCCCGCACATCAATTTCAAAGTCATCCTCAATGGTAACACCCACCAGCCCGTTGCCTTTAATGCTCGTCACTACGCCTTGCACAGGCTCATTAATAAACCCTACTTTGTCACCCGGATTGATATTGATTCGCATCATTCAAATTTATGGTAAAACAGCCGTGGTTCTATGTCCTTTTCAGGCAGGGGATTGTTTTCAATCACTTCATTCACCGAGGGAGGAATTGTATCGCTGTACTTTCGCAATCCTTTTACGGCAGGGCCTGTGAGTTTTAAATTGAAGTTTGCTGAGTCGGCCTCCGAAATCTCACCCCGCTTAATCATGGCGTTGCGAATTGCAATGAAATTCCAGTGCCTGTTGCTGATGTTTCCGCTGCTGTCAATAAAATAAGCGTAACTCTTAGGCATGGGCACAATGCTGGCCAAAAACGCACACTCAATGGGTTCCAGTTCGGACGGAGATTTTGAAAAATAAAACCGGCTGGCTTCACCAACTCCAAAAACCCCGGGGCCCCATTCAATGATATTCATGTACACCTCAAACATGCGGGATTTGGAAGTGAGCCGCTGACTTTCAATCAGCCATACGATCAAAATTTCTTCCGCTTTGCGCGCCAGGGTTTTTCGGCGACTTAAAAACACATTTTTTACCAGCTGCATGGAAATGGTGCTGCCGCCCCGTGCAAACCGTCCCGCCTTATAATTCTGTGCAATGCTTTGTCTAATGGCTTCAATGTAAAATCCGTTGTGCCCAAAAAAAGCGGGATCTTCACCCGTCATCACCGCTTTC
>CANHCW010000148.1 GCA_947459165.1 Flavobacteriales bacterium | reverse complement strand
TATGTAGGCCGCATGCGTTTCCGCAGCAGTTTTGGGCAAAACCTGCTCAAACACAGCCGCGAAGTGGCCAGGTTGTGTGCTACCATGGCCGCAGAAATGGGATTGAATGTAAAACTGGCCAAAAGAGCCGGTCTGCTTCACGACATTGGAAAAGTGCCCGATACTGAGGAAGAAACTCCGCACGCATTGCTGGGAATGAAATTGTGCGAGAAATATGGTGAACATCCCGAGGTGATCAATGCCGTAGGTGCCCACCACGATGAAATTGAAATGACCAGTTTGCTCAGTCCGGTAATTCAGGCCTGTGATGCCATCAGCGGTTCAAGGCCGGGCGCGCGCCGCGGCGACGAACATTATGTGCAGCGCATTAAGGACATGGAAAACATGGCCTTGGGTTATGCCGGCGTGGAGAAAGCCTTTGCCATACAGGCGGGCAGGGAACTGCGCATCATCATGAGTGCTGAAAAGAGCAGCGATGAACAGGCAGACACCCTTGCATTTGAAATCAGCAACCGCATTATGACCGAAATGCGCTATCCGGGTCAGGTAAAAATCACCGTGATTCGCGAAAAGCGCAGTGTGGGCGTGGCGAAGTAAGCTTTAAAATATGTAAAGCAAAAAAGGCGGATGAAAATCCGCCTTTTTTGCTTTTCGCTGCAACTATGCCACATTTTTCATAATGTATGCATTGATTTCTTCGTTGGGCACCAGGGTGTCAAAATCATCACGAATGGGCAGTATGTGGGCACTGCCGTCCTTAAAATAAATTTTTGGATTTCGGAAGATGTAGTTGTCCATATCAAAGCGGTAAAGTCGCAACGCTGAGTTGGGAATGGCATTCGGTGTGCAAACATAGTGGCGTTTTGAAACCCCAAGAAATTCAGAATCATCTATCATGCCCGGGTCTATGTACCATTGAAAGCCACACTTTTTTGTATCAATTCGCCAAAAGCTGTATCGATCGTATTGGGCGTCATCTCCTCTGTCCCGATTCGGCCCCATATCCCAGTCATACCTATCCACGAAGTAGGGATACATAAATTCAAACCGAGGAAGGTTGTTGTGGGCGAAGACAGCGCCTCGGAATGGTAAAGCGAGTCCATTTTTAGCAATGAGCCAGTTATAAAAAGGGCGGTTGTAGGTAACATGCCAAATGAAGCGGTCGTGACAGGCAGGTTGGTCGAGTTCTACTTTTTCTTTAAAAATACGAGTGTAAATTGATGGATTTTTTTTCATGGTGTAAAGGATTTTATGCCCGAAACTTGGCAAAAAGGCATGAAAAAAATGTACCCGGCAATCCCTTGCACTTTCGGTACTCCCTGTCAAAGAACGAGCATGTCGCCTAAGCGTCAGTTTCGGAATGGGTAGTACCTTTACTAATTTAAAAGATTTTCTTAATCAATTTAAGTAAATTTACAACAAAATCTCGAAAAGCAAAAGTAAAATTGATAAAATTCTTTACAATTTTTATTTTTTTGCCGGATCAGAGGCATGTTTTATTCAGTCTTTGATTTGGTGACAAAAGCCTGCTTTAAAGAGCTTAATGCATTGTTTCCGCATAAAATCCACCCGACATATTCTGAACCGTATGTAGTTGAGGACTGAAAAACCCATCGGGACAACACAATCTGTTGTGTGGCTTTACATTTATTACGGCATTGAAAAACATTGATTATACGGGGTCAGTTCGCTGTTTTTAACCTTTTTACTTGCCTGCCTCGCGCACGCGCGCGAAACCTTCCAGGTTTAATACAAGACCTTCCAGGTCTGCTGGAGACCTTTGCCTTCCGAAGAGTAACATCCCCTGCCTGTCGAGGGCCACTACTTGATATGTCATCTGGAATTCCCTAAATTCGCTATAAAAATTATGAATACTTTAGAATTAAAGGCGGCTCTTCACAAAGAAATTGAAACAATGAGCAAATCCAATTTGAACTATCTGTATGGTAGTATTCAGAATATCATTCGCAGCAATGTGGATATTGAACATTGGGAAGGTTTAACTGAGGCGGAAAAGGAAGGAATTGCAATGGGTATAAGGCAGGCAGAACTAGGTCAGCTGGTTTCTCACGATTCGGTTATTCAGGGTATCAAGCAAAAATATGGCATTTTGTAAGCCTGTCGATTGGACGGAGTTGGCTTTAGACGATTTAAACAATATAGTGAATTATTTACAAGTCAACTGGAATTCGGCAGTAATTGAGAATTTTATACTGTTGACGGAAAGAACCCTTGAATTCATATCTTGCTATCCCAAAATGTATCGCATGGTTAATAAAGGTAAAAGGGTGAGAAGATGCGTACTTACCAGTCAAAATTCACTTTATTACAGGGTGTTTAAAGGGCGTATACAGGTAATTAGAATTTACGATAATAGGCGCAAGCCGATTTCTATATCTTAATACGGCCTCTTTTTAGCAATCTATTATTCTTCGTCTACCGCCGGGTGTAACCCCGATCCTACCGCCAGTTGTCAACCTGAGCCTGTCATAGGGTGTCATCCTGAACCTTCCGAAGGGTGTCATCCCGAGCTTGTCGAGGGATGGATCGTTAGTTTTTGTATCAGTTGATTCTGCATTTCTATAATCTTCTGCATAGAGGCAATCTGGCTAAAAAGGGTTTCCCTTTCGGTTTCCGTAAGACTGTAATTGTTCACAATACCATTGGTTGCAGACTGATTCATGGTGTTGATATTGTACACAAAATGATCATCCATTTGCAGTATATCCATAGCACTCACCTCCAACACATTGGCAATTTCTTCCAGCCGGTCCAGGGTAATGGATGATTCGCCCCGTTCAATTTTGCCATAGCCGTTGGTGGTAAGTCCCATCCTGCGGGCCATATTCTCCTGTTTGAGCCCTTTGTTCTCGCGCAATCGCCTAATTTTTTCGCCTATTCTAAAGGCGGACCCTGATTGTTCTTTTGGCTTTTCCATACAAACTATAAATTCAAAATAACAAACTTTAAAGAACATAAACAAATAATCAGTTTTATAAAATGACGCACCTTTGTAACAATGAAATCCTTCACCCTACAACAAAAGTTTACAAATGGCTGTTGCGCCTTTGTGAGGGTGGTGCAATCCAATAATGGATGGACTGAACCATGCGGTTTGGATTACAGGAATGGCGCCCACTTTGCAGCTCATTCGGGTTTTGGTTTTGAGGAGTGGATGAATTCGGATGTAATGGAGATTGAGCCCGGTAAGCAATTGATTCACATTGAAGCTTTCCGCCACGGGTTTAATCCTGAAAATATCAATAATGGTCCTTTTTATCTATGGGTTTACAGCAAACCGGAGAACTTGCCTTCAAGGAAATTTCTGGTGGGTGTAATTAAGAACTATACCTTCCAATCGGAAGATGAAGTACAAAAATTTATTTGCGATAATAACATAATTAAAAAATTACAGGATTCGATTAAAAAAATTGAAAAGCTGGATAGTCGCATTAAAGATTTAGCGCCTGAAACTATAGAAAATAAGCTTAAATGTAAAAAAGAAAAGAAGTTCAATTTATTGGTTGACAAAAAGGATATCAAAATCCTTCCGACGGCTGAATGGATAGAATTACCTAGCGATATTTTTAGGCATAAGCGTTTTAGGGCTTATTATAATTTGAGCACTCATTTACAGCAGTATATAAAAAATATAAAAATATGAAAACAATCATTAACATTTCACTAGCCTTGACCGCAGGGCTGTTGTTAACGGTCGCTTCGTGCAAGAAAAATAATGGCGCGAATTCAGGCGGAAATTCCAATGGGGCAGACGGAAAACTGAACTTCGACTTTTCCTTTTCGCCAAAGTATTATTTGGCTGATCAATCAGGAGGTTGTCCTTGCAATCTCACCCCAGGCGCAAATATTGAAGCTTACGATATACCTAAATTAGTTATAACTTATACTGATGGAAGTGTTGTTTATACTGCCAACACTAGAAATGCTACCATACAAGGATTAGATTTAAAGGCAGGTGTTTATAATATATCGTATAAAATAAATTTATTTGGGACGGAGTATTGTAACGTAGATTCGGATAAAAGAAGGATCATAGGCACATCCTCATGGAGTTATTGCATTCGTATTTCCGCATACAATTATAAATCAATTGACATGGTTGAAACATTTACTATCGAAAAAGGTAAAACAACATTTGTTTCTAAATCCCTCTGAATATTATGAAATATATTAGCATTGATAAAAAAGATTTCTGGCACTCCGTTCCCGCCGAATCCGGAACTTACACAATAATCGCATTATTGGATTCAAAAAAGCCTATTGCGCTTAATAGAGTTGGAGGGATAGACAAAGATGGTATACTCTACTTTGGAAAGACGGGAAATATACGGGCGAGACTTCGAATGCTTTGGAGAACAATCCAGAATGATTACAAAGCAAATGCTCACCCTTTTGGTAAAAGGTATAAGGAATTTGCGATTTTGAGGAAATTATTTCCAATTTCATCATTGGTTGTAATATTCAATATTGATAAAAATCCTGAAAGTGCTGAAAGTAAGCTGATCAAGGATTATGTTAAAACATTTGGCGAAGTCCCTCCATTCAACAGTGCGATACCTAAAAAATAATGATTAATAGGATTATAAATAGCATACTAATCCTTGCAGTATTTTCCTTTTCAAGAGAGGTTGCTGGCCAATCTAAAAAGGAGCAGATTGAAATTCTAAAATTTCGGATTGATAGTTTAAAATCTGTTTTACAACTATCCGCAATACAACAGGATAGCTTAATAAAAGTAATTGTAGCGGAGAGATTCTCAAATCAGAATAAAATAAACACCTTGAATGAATCTGTGAACTTATTGAAAACTCAGAACACCAAAATTAGTAACAACCTTATAAATGTGAAGGATAGTTTCAATGGGTTAAGAAGTAAATTGAATGAATGTCTCCAAAATACTTATTTATTGACAGAAAAATATGTTAATAATGATTATGACTATTTGGGTATATACGATTGGGATTATGAAGATATTTTCATAAACATCAAAGGTATTCTTGAACTTAAAGAGTCTAATAGAATCTCAAAAAGCAAATTTGCACTAAGGGATAATGAATTACAGATTAATTTATTAAACGGTAGTTCTATAAAATTAGCATCTAAAATTGAAAAAATTTTGCATTTTTACAGTGTTTATTTAACGGAAAATGCCATTAAGTCAAAGTTGTATTTCGTTGAAATTAGACAATCGTGGGCAGGTTCAGGCGGAGATCGAAGGTACACTTTAAAAGAGGTGAATCTTTTGGATGGGACTATAAGAACTATTGTAACGGAAATTGGTGGAGAATTTTATTTTAGTCCGAATATGCAGTATCTAATAATTGCAGGAAAATATTATGAAGATGAGTTTTTCAATAATTATCACTTCAAATTAATTAATCTGGAATCGGGTGTAACTGAAATTTCTGAACCAGAAACCGTAGCATTTAATATCCGTTGGACCTCTAAAGATGCTTTTGACTGTGTATTGATGAATCTTAAGGTTGATAGAGAACATTGGCCTTTCAAGGTTTCTTATCCAACGGTATCAAATTTGGTCAATCATAATTTTAAACGAGAAAACGGTAATTGGGTAAAAACTAAAGATTAATATATGAATAATCCCTGTTGTGCCTTCGTTCGTGTAGTTCAATCCAATAACGGATGGACAAAACCCTGTGGTTTGGATTATGGTCATGGCGCTCACTTTGCAGCTGATTCAGGTTTTGGTTTTGAGGAGTGGATGAATTCGGACCATCCTGAGCTGCAAACAGACACCCATAGATTTATACATATCGAAGCGATTAGACAGGGTTTCAATCCTGCTAAACACGGTTATTGCCGCTTGATTTTATGGATGTTTGTTCCACAAAAAAGGCAAAAATATATTGTAGGGTAT
>CANHCW010000147.1 GCA_947459165.1 Flavobacteriales bacterium | reverse complement strand
TTTATGCATTACATCACCGAATTGGGAACGAAATTTTTTCCTGCAGGCGCGTTGAGACTTGCCATTTTAGACACAAAGAAGCAATTCCCAAACCCTGCGCATTGGGCCAGCTTTACTGCTTTTGGAGCTGTAGAGTAAACGAGCTGCTTTTTTAACCTTCAAACACCTTACTCCCCACCCTCACCATCGTGCTGCCGCATTCCTTGGCTATGTTGTAATCGCTGCTCATTCCAATGCTCAATTCCTGAAATGCAGGGTTTTCTTTCATCAAGCCATTTTTCAGTTCTTTGAATAAATCTGCAACCTGCTGAAATTCTTTCCTGATTTGTTCCCGGTTATCAGTGTTGCTCGCCATCGCCATCAGGCCGCAAATGCGCACATTTTTTAATGAATTTGCCTCTTTCGAAGACAACAATGCGATTGCTTCTGCCGGTTCCAGACCAAACTTTGTTTCTTCCTGCGCCACAAATACTTGGATCAATACATCCTGAACCTGATTGATTTTCCCGGCTTGTTTGTCAATTTCCTGAAGCAATTTCAAGCTGTCAACGCTGTGAATGAGTTTAACGAAAGGTACAATGTACTTCACTTTGTTGGTTTGTAAATGACCAATCAAATGCCATTCAATGTCTTTTGGCAGGGCCTCATGTCTTTCCAGCAAAGCTTGAACGCGGTTTTCAGCAAATATTCGTTGTCCCGCTTTATAGGCTTCCATTATTTCTTCGATACTGCGGTATTTGCTTACCACAATGAGTATGGTTGAAGGGTTCAACTGTTTCCTGATCCCTTTTAAATTTTCCGCTATACCCTGCATTTGCATTATTTTTGTGGTGATCAATCACCTTTGAGTCGCAAAGTTATTATCGCGTTGCTGTTATGTGTGGCGGCTTGTGCTAAAAAAGCGCCGGTTGCCGAAGATAAAATGGTTGATTTGATGACCGATATCATGCTTTTTGAAGCAGCACAGGCCATCTCCTACAATTATGGAAACCTGCCCGAAACCACCTGGAAGCGCGATTACCAGTTCATTTGCAATAAGCACAATGTGAGCAAGGAAACTTTCGAATCGGCATTGACCTATTATCAGTCTCATCCGGATCGGTACAGCCGGGTAATGGAGAAATCCATCACGCGCCTGCAAAAACAACAGTTAAAAAGGCAAAGCGAGGCAAAGTGATTTACCCCGCAGATTTTGAGCAGGTTGTAGGATTCGATCGTATCAGGCAAAAGCTGAAACAAGCTTGTCGATATGAAACATCAGCTACCGCTGCTGAACACCTTCCACTCCTGAATTCAAGGGAAGAAATTGAATTGCGTTTCGCCGAGATGGATGAATGGCAGTCCTTTGTGGATAAGCATCCATCGGCCTCGCAATTTGAAGGAACACGGGACATTTTGCCATGGCTTCCGGGACTGGAAGTTGAAAATTTCTTTTTTGCCGAGGATGAGTTGCTGGCCATGCTGCTGGTAGTCCGGAGTTTTTCGCTTCTCCAACGAACCCTTGTGAAACATGAAACAGAATTTCCTGTGCTTTGCCAACTTGCAGGTCAGTCAAATGCGGCCATGGCAGCTGAGGAGATTATTTTTTCTGTTATTGATTTAAAAGGGGAAATAAGGAATAATGCAACTGTCAGATATGGCAAACTGAATTCCGAAATTGAAAGACTGGAAAGGGAGGTGCGAAATGTAACCCGACATCTGTTCAAACAATGGAAGGAGCAGGGTTACACTGCCGATACCGATTTAACTGTTCGCGAGGAAAGGATAGTCATCCCCGTAAAAGCTGAGTTTAAGCGCAAGGTAAACGGGTTTGTAAAGGATGTGAGTGCCACGGGGCAGGTACTGTACATAGAGCCGGTTGAAAGTCTTGAACTAAATAACCTTTTAAAGGAACTGTATGCCGATCGAAGAAGAGAACGGGAACGCATTTTGATTGACACGGCCAACCGACTTCGACCTTTAAAGGGTGGTTTGGAAGAAGCCATGGGCGTGCTGTGGCGCATGGATTTAATCGCTGCCAGAAAACAGGTGGCCCGTCTTTTCGATTGTCACAGACCTCAGATTTCAAACGAACCCAATCTGGAATTCAGGGAGGCATACAATCCCATTTTGAAACTGCGTTTAGAGGGAAGCGCAGGCAAACTTGTGCCACTGAACCTCAAACTCGATCAAACCGATAGGATGATGGTGATTAGCGGGCCCAATGCAGGTGGCAAAAGCGTTGCGCTGAAAACCACCATGCTGCTGCAATATATGGCCCAGCATGGTCTTCATGTTCCGGCATCGCCCGAAAGCCGTTGCGGCATTTTTCAGCACTACTTAATAGATTGCGGCGACGGGCAAAACATTGATGCCGGGTTGAGTACATTCAGCGCCCATTTGCAACATTTGAAAAAAATGGCAGATGCAGCAGCCCCTGGCAGTTTTATCGGAATTGATGAAATTGGCGATGGTACAGACCCCAGGTTTGGAGGGCCCATTGCTCAAACCATACTTGAAAAATTGCTGGAAAATGGCGCTACGGTTTTGGTGACAACGCATTTCAGCCGATTGAAAGAATGGGCAGGAAAAACTGCGGGAGTCATCAATGCGGGTATGGCTTACGATACCAAACACTTGCAACCGCTGTTTCGCTTGGTTGCCGGTCGTCCCGGTGGTTCGTTTGCCTTGGAATTACTCCGCAAATCCGGTTTCAACAGCGAGATGATTGAAAGGGTTGAAACCCTTTCAGGCGAAGAAAGTGGCAAGGCAGAAGATTTGCTGTTGAGTTTGGAACAGAAACAAAAAGATTTGGACGATGCGCTGTTAAACAATCGTCAACAGCAGGAGCATCTCGAGAAATTGCTAGCTGAGTACAGTAAGCTCAAAGAAAAACTGCAAACTCGGCGAAACGAAATATTGGACCAGGCCAGAATTAAGGCCAACAGGTTGCTCGATGAGGCCAACCGGGAGATTGAAAAAACCATCAGAATCATCAGGGAAAATCGGGCAGATAAGGAGAAAACCAGAATAGCCAGAGGCAATTTGAATGTTGTTAAAGAAAGGTTGGGAAAGGTAGAGGAAGTTGTTACGGTGAAGGAAGAACCCAAACAGGTTGTTGTGAATTGGCTGCCGGGAATGAAAGTGAAAAACAAAAGCGGTGACGCTACGGGTGAGGTGCTGGAAGTAAAAAAAGACAAACTCAAAGTGGCATTTGGGTTGGTGAAAATGTGGGTTCCCACCTTAGAGGTATCGCCACTTGAAAGCGAAACAGGGGTTACGAAAAAGCAGGTTACATCCGGTTTTAACTGGGTGGAAAGAAATGCCGCCTTCAGTCCAATTCTGGATGTGCGAGGACAAAACGGAGAAGATGCATTGAAAGCAGTTAGTTCCTGGCTCGATGAGGCCTATGCGCTGGGTCAACGCAGTTTGAAGATCATTCATGGCAGGGGCGATGGCGTGCTTCGAAAAATTTTACGGCAGCATTTCAAATCTTTGCCTTACATCAAATCGTACCGCAGTGAAACCGAACAACAAGGTGGCGATGGTTGCACACTGTTAGAGTTAAATTAGATCAAAGGATCAAACTTTACTATTCCACTGGTGATGTCGTGGTATGCAGAAACAAGTCCGATTTCTTTACTTTCAATTTTCTTTTTCAAATAAGGACTCATTTTTAAAATTTCCTTCACAGAATTCAAGGTGTTTGCTTTGCACACCTCTTCAACATTCGTTTGAAAATCTGAATTATCTTGTAATGGGTAGTTACCGCAAGCCGATGCCACACCCTGAATTTTTGAGGTTACCGTTTGAATGTTTTCATCCATTACATTTTTTAATGAAAGTGCCACGGCTCCGCATAGAGAATGACCTTTTACCACGATAAGGCGCGCACCTAATTTTTTAACGGCAATTTCCAGGCTTCCGACAATTTCAGGATTCACAATATTTCCTGCAATGCGGATGGTTAATAAATCTCCTATTCCGGCATCGAAAAGAACTTCAGGAGAGGTGCGACTGTCAATGCATCCCAGAAGAACTGCCATTGGATTCTGCTGTTCAGATGCTGCCTGAACATGATGTATATGATATTTGTCTGAACCTTTACCTGATGTAAATCGTTCATTTCCTGATTTTAGCAAATTCAGAACATCTTCCGGGGTTAATCTTTGTTGGGTTTTGGAATCAAGCACATTGGTGAACTCAATTTGATCTTTGATGGAGTATTTCTCTTTTAAGCCAATAATGTTGAGCTTAATATTCTTTTCTCCTGCCACTACACTTTTGAAATCTTCAATGAGTTCCATAATGTCGTCATCAATGTACTCGCAGCCGCTGGCATCGATAAGCACTTTTGATCCTCCAGGTATTGACCATAAGGTTTCTTTGATTGTTGCCTTGTTTAAAAATGAAACCTGGTTTGGCAGTTCGAATCGGATGACTTCTCCTATGTGCAGTTTGTTGAGTTCTCTGGAAAGAGGGTTTCTTACATTGCTTATCAGCAGGAAGATAATACTTACCAATAGTCCAACCACAACACCAATCAATAAGTCAGTGAAAATAATGGCGAGTATTGTAACAATAAAGGGAACAAATTGCGCAGGTCCTTTTTTTAGTAAATCAATGTAAAGCTTCGGTTTGGTTAATTTGAAACCGGTGATAATCAGAATGGATGCAAGGGCAGACAAGGGAATCATATTCATAACCGGACTTAAAGCCAAAATACTGATAAGCATAAATACACCGTGCAGAATGGTTGATAATTTGCTGGCATTGTCTGACTGAATATTTACTGAGCTTCTTACAATTACGGAGGTCACCGGTATACCTCCCATTAATCCTGCCGCTATATTGCCTACACCTTGAGCAAACAATTCTCTGTTCGGTGGCGTATACCTTTTGTGCGGGTCAATTTTATCAACTGCCTCGATATTCAATAATGTTTCAAGTGATGCAATGACTGCAATCGTTAGCCCTACAACCCAAACTTTCGTATTAAGAAACATTTTGGTATCAGGCAGGTAAAATATTGATTCAGGACTGTTGAATTCAATGTTGGGAATTTGGACAAGGTGTTCCTTGCCAACAAACAATTCAGGATTGATTAATCCAAGTAAATAGTTCAAGACCACACTTAACGCAACTACAAACAATGAGGCAGGAAAGAAGCGGAATTTTTTTAGAGGTGTTTTATCCCACACTATCAGAATTGCAATTGAAATAAATCCGATGATTGCAGCGCCCGGTGTAATATAGTTCAGGGCTTTTAGAATCTCAGAAAATGTGTTTTCCCCGTCGGTTTGATTGAAGCTGAAATCATCTTCAGGGGTGCTGTCAAATCCAATTGCGTGCGGAATTTGCTTGAGAATTAAAATAATACCGATGGATGCAAGCAGTCCTTTAATAACATTGTTCGGGATAAAATCAGCCAGCAAACCGGCCTTCATTACTCCCAACAAAATTTGGATAAAACCAGCAATAAGAACAGAGCACAAAAACAATTCAAATGAACCCAATGATGCAATGGATGAAAGCACCACAGCAGCAAGCCCGGCCGCAGGACCACTTACGCTGGTATGCGATTTACTCAAAACTCCAACAACCAGTCCTCCAATTATTCCAGACATGACGCCCGAAATGAGTGGTGCTCCGGAGGCAAGCGCTACACCCAAACACAAAGGTAAGGCAACAAGAAATACAACAATTCCGGCCGGAACATCGCGCTTAAGATCAACAGAAGGAGAAATCATCGAATATTTTGGGTAGTTATGGAAAAAAGCAATATTAACATAAAGATTTTTTTTGTACAAGGGGCGTTGGTGAATCCCGCCGGATTTTCGTCAAGTTTCAATCCATTATCTTTGCATTGCTATGGCCACAATTATTGATGGAAAATTGGTTTCGGCTGCCATTCGGGAAGAACT
>CANHCW010000146.1 GCA_947459165.1 Flavobacteriales bacterium | reverse complement strand
AGGCTTTTTGTTGTGGCCTCCCCCCATCAAGATCACTCGTTTCGGCGCAGCCGGAACGAGTAACAAAAAACACAGCCGAGTCTGCACCGGCGCAGCCGGTTGCAAGCGAAGGCAGTGCGCAAAAAAGCCCCAGACGCGCAGCGGCTGAAGGCTTTTTGTTGTGGCCTCCCCCCATCAAGATCACTCGTTTCGGCGCAGCCGGAACGAGTAACAAAAAACACAGCCGAGTTTGCACCGGCGCAGCCGGTTGCAAGCGAAGGCAGTGCGCAAAAAAGCCCAGAGACGCGAAGCGGCTGAAGGCCATTATAATAATGTGAGATTGTGTGTGTTTGTGAATAAGGTATTTCGTATTAGTCAAATCAGCAATGCCATTCAACCCCATTCGGGGTTGCAGAAAACCGGCATGCATAGCCCACAATTGCATAGCCCACAATTTCATTATGGGCTATGCAATGTTCGACCCTTTCAGGGTCGCGCTGCACACCAAATAGTAGGATGATCATAGAGGCTTGTCACCCTGAGCAAGCCGAAGGGTGCTGGCCGAAGCACCAAAGTTTCCCAATGTTTGGTCTCGCTGCGCAAAGACCAACTCATTGGAAAAACGAAGATCAGTTTGTCTAATTATTTTGTTGGATATATTGCTGGTGGATTTATCAGATGTTGTTTAGTTGTATTATTTTCTTCTATTGTTGAGTTGTTTCTTACAGCTGATTTGGACAAAAAAGAATAATATATAATTGAAAAACAACAAGTTGAAATCAATAATGATTCACATCAGGAAAATTAATTTGTGTAGAATAAATGTACGATTTATATTCGAAGGGTCAATCAATCATCAATACCTCCATTTTGAATCTATTTTTCCTCAGTTTTATTTTGTCATCAAGGGTTAAGTTATTCTGTAAGCAATTAGTTTGTCAGGCACTTACAATACTACTTTTACTGTCGTTTGTCGCCCCTAAAATTTTGACTGCTCAGGTCACAGGATTTATCCCCAATATGGGTCAGATATACGATCAGAACGGTTTTAAGAATCCGAATGTTCATTATCTGCTGCGAGAAGGTTCCTTTCAGTTGCAGCTTCGAAAGACGGGTTTCAGTTATGAATTATTCAAAAAGCAGGCTGAAAAAGAGAAGGGCGAGGTTATTACCCGAATAGATTTGGCGTTTGAATACGGTGTTTCCGGTAAGCCGATCGAATTTAGCTGGCAGGGTGAAAATGAGCAGGGTGAAATTATCAACTATTACAGCCATCTGGGAAGGTTTGAGAATATCAGGAAAGTTAAAAAAGTAACCGGTGTTAGCGCAGACAAGAATATCAAACTGGTATTTGAATCCGGAGATAACGGAAGGGTGAAATATGATATTTGGGTAAGACCAGCCGTTGCTGATCAGCTTAGATTGAAAAGCCAGGAGGGCGCTGTTTTGCAAGCCAGTGAAAGAAATCGCCGGGTTGAATTTCTTTTTTACGGCGACACTATCAGGGAAGATCTTCCAAAGATTTACCTGAACATGTCGGGTTCCAATACCATTCTGCCTGACGGGGGCTGGCAAGCTGCCGAAACGGAAAATCGGTTGAAATTGAAACTGCCGGATTTAAAAAACTGGCAAAATGCAGAATGGCTGGTTGTTGATCCGGATTTGCTGTTGTTGCGTTGGGCTACCTATTTCGGAGGTTCTGGCAGTGATTATGGTTATGGTGCATCGGCCGACGGAAACGGACATGCGTATTTCTGCGGATCTGCGAGTAGCAGCAGTTTGGCTACCACAGGTGCGTTTAAAACCACCGTTGCAGGCAGCGATGATGCGTTTTTTACCAAGGTTTCCCGATTTGGCGGTTCCAGTTCAAAGCTATATGCAACCTATTTTGGTGGCACATTGCAGGATGTGGCATACGACATTAAATACCTGAAAACCGGGGGGCTAGTTGTTACAGGGTATACCTATTCCAAATGGTTGTCCAAAAAAGCCAATCATGATTCCTCCTATTCTGATAAACAGGATGCTTTCTTGGCATTTTTTAACGATACCGGTCAGCTAGAATGGTTCAACTATATTGGCGGTAAGGGCAACGATGTTGGGCATGGGGTGAGCATTGACTCTTCGGGAAATATTTTGTTTGTTGGCTATACCGAATCGAGCTTTATTTCTAAAAGAAAAGCATCCACATCCTATGTTGTACACGACACCGGTTACAATAATAATGGTGATGTACTTTTGGGTAAGTTTTCTAAAACAGGCGAGTGCTTATTTCTGACCTATTACGGTGGATCTTCGTCTGATTGTGGTTATTCGATTTGTGCGGGTTTGAAGGATACAATCTATATCGTTGGGAAGACCAGTTCCGACAAAGACATATCGACAAGTAATGCTTACATAAAGGGGGTTGAAGGTTTCGTTGCGAAGTTTAACGCATGGGGAACCCGGTCGCGTGGCCGATATTTTGGTGATTCAGCCGACGATATTTGTTATTCCGTAGATTTTTATAAACCAGACATTTTCATTACCGGACAAACCAACAGCAAAAGTGGGATAGCGACTACGGGTGCTTTCAGAAGATCTCTCAACTGGCCGGGGGCGGCATCCTCAACAACCACGGATGCATTTTTGGCCAAGCTTTCGACAAACTTGACCGTTCGGTGGTCGACATACTACGGTGGTGCTAATATTGACGATGCCAGGTCCATGCTTATCGATGATTACGGTTACATTTACATAACCGGAACCACCCAATCAACAAACAATTCGAACGGCAGGGATTCAATTATATCAACAAAAAGGGCTTTTCAGTTTAGGAAAAGTGGTGGCAGTGATGCTTACGTAGCCAAATTTTCAAGTACAGGGAACAGAATTTGGGGAACCTATTTTGGAAATACTGAAAATGATTACGGTTATGATCTTTCACACGGAAAATTTGGAGATGTTTATTTTGTAGGAGAGACAAATTCAGATCAAAATTTGGTAAGAAATGCGTTTCAATCAACCATGGGCTCTGCACCCGATGCCTATTTCGCAGACATCATATATTGTAAAAAATTCGCATTAATAAAAAAAGATACGGTTTGTCTGAATGATACTTTCTCCATCAAATTCACAGATTCAACGAATATCAACAAATGGAATATTAAGTTTCCAAAGTACAAATTCGAGTGGACAGGGCCGAACGGTTATAAATACGGCTTGCAAACTGCTATAAGAAAGGCACTTTGGAAGGACACCGGTTTGTACCAACTGATTGTTACCGATTCATTCGGTTGCAGAGACACCGTAAAAACCAGAATAACCTATTTTCATCCACTGCCCATTGATACCCTTTTGAGCAAAACAACCTATTGTCAGTGGGATACATTGAAATTCAAGGCGACGGCAGGACCTTGGCAGAAAAACAAGTATAAATATTTCTGGAGAAGTCTTGACAGTGTTTTCAGATCGGGCAACAACGCCGATACGCTTCGCTATCCCGCGCGAAAAGGCAAATCAGATGGCAAGTACATCTTGCGAATTGTAGACCACAATGGTTGCACCACGCGGGATACTTTTAACATTATAGTGGGGCCAGTGGTTCAAATTTCTTCCAACACGCCTGTATGCCCGAAAGATACGATGGTGCTGCAGGCCAAAGGCAGCAAAATAAGAAAAGTGTGGTGGTCGGGTCCCAATTCATTTAGAGATAGCGGATTGAATATCCTTCGATTCAACGCATCCAAATCGATGGTGGGTAAGTACACTGCAATTGTGCTGGACAGCAACGGATGCAGGGATACACTGAGTATGAATGTGGCGCTGTTTCAGCTCGATTCATTGCTGATTACCCGCAATGACCCAATTTGCATGGGGCAAACACTAAACATCTCGGCTTCCATGAGGTCGTTATCCGGTAAGTTCAAATTCAAATGGACCGGTCCGAACAGCTTTACATCTAATAACGCATCATTCAGCATTACCAATGCCACGCTTGCAAACAGGGGCTCTTATTTGTTGCAGATTACAGAAACATCCAGTGGTTGCGTCATCGATTCTACCCTAACCATTACTATCAGGCCATTGCCTTACCCATATGTTCAAACCAATGCTCCTGTTTGTGAAGGCACTACATTTACCATCAGAAGTTATCCCAAAGGAGGGTCAGGCGGAGGGTACAAGTTTTCATGGCTTACACCGAGGAGTATTACAAGAACTGATACCGGTCTAGTTTTCAAGCCTGTTGTTCGCGCCGATTCAGGTGTGTACAAACTGCGGCTTACCGATGGCAACGGCTGCATCAAGGATACTTCAGTGTTGTTCTCGCTAAAAATGTTGCCCGATCTGAATTTTTGGACACCCAAGGATTCTATGTGTTTCAAAAACAACAGTTTCACACTGAATAACTCCACAGTTATTACTTCAGGCAGTTTTAAAAATTTTGTGTGGAAAGTAGATGGATTCAAGGATACAACACTGACCAACAAGAATTCAATTATCCGCAAATTTGGTTCGCCGGGCCGATACAAAGCCACGCTGATTGCAACAAGCAACGACGGTTGTATTGATTCGCTGACCAAATATCTTGGAGTGTATCATGAACCCAGTCTGTCGTGGAAAATCAATACCAAAGACACACAGTGTTTCAGGGGTAATAAGTTTGAATACGACGATCAAAGTTCAATCTCAAAAGGATTTCTGAATCGGTTTTGGACTTTTGGTGATTTGGGCAAATCTTCAAGCGATCCGGCCATTTACTCATACACAAAAGCAGGCGACTTTACTGTTAAGCTGAAGGTTGTGAGCAATTATGGTTGCAGCGATTCATCGACCAAAAAGGTGCGTGTAAATGCCAATCCCACCGCAGTGATTTCCGTAAACAGAGCAACCCAGTGTTTCAACGGTCACTCATTCAATTTAAGCGATGTGTCTACCATTACCGCAGGTTGGAAACTGAGCAGGCGTTTGTGGAATTTTGGATCAGGATATTCCGATACAGACCGCAACAGAACAAGGACTTTCTCATCGGCAGGAGTTTACACTGTGAACCTGGCTTCTTATTCAACCGATGGGTGTGGCGATACCGGAAAAATAACATTAACCATCAATCCCAACCCCAAGGCGGGTTACAAATTCAACACCCGCGATTCACAATGTTTAAAGGGAAATCTGTTCACTTTTGATGATACTTCGAAAATTACCTCCGGCAGTATCACCTCCCGTCAGTGGTTAAACGGAGCAGCAGCAATTGGCACAACAGATCCTTTGAGTTACAGGTTTACTTCTGCCGGAAAATACAACATACAGTTAAAATCCATTTCAGATAAAGGTTGCCGCGATTCGGTAACGAAAGAAGTGGTTGTGCATCCGAGGGCTACGGTGGCATTTACTTTTCAAACTGCCAAAGCACAATGTTTGAAGGGTAACTTTTTCATCTATAAAAATGCTTCAACCATTTCCACCGGCAGCATTAAATCGTACCAGTGGAATTTGGGCAATGGCCGAACTCCGACCAACAGCGACACTGCGCAGGCCGTTTACGCCAACTTTGGTGCCTATGCGGTGAAGTTGTTTACCACATCGGATTATGGATGTAAAGACACGCTTGTGGATACAGCCAAGGTGAATGCTACCCCTGTGGCCAAGTTTTGGGTTGCCAAGAAGAATCAGTGTGTTAAAAATCTATATGCTTTCAGGGATACATCAACCATCTCGGCAGGCAAAATATCTTCATACAAATGGTATTTCGGTAACGGCGATTCCTCCAGTCTAAGGCATCCGGTGTACAGATACAAGGCCGCCGGAACCTATGTAGTGAGGTTTGTGGCAAGTTCAGGAATTGGTTGCCAAAGCACCTTTACTGATACCATGAAGGTCGATCCGCAGGCAACACTTGCGTTTGGAATCAACAAAACGGGTCAATGCCTTAGAGCAAATCAAAAGTTTATTTT
>CANHCW010000145.1 GCA_947459165.1 Flavobacteriales bacterium | reverse complement strand
TGAGCATCAGCGTTAACAGCATCGTTTCCTGCACCCTTTCCTGAGTAATTTCTGAACTGAAAATTTCCTGCAGACTCATCAAAACCATACCTGAAACTGATATCATGCAGCAGGTTGTTGGCCACAAAAAGATTGGTGATTGCAAAATCCAGGTATTTTGACGGATCTGTTTCCGCAGGATTGTAAGAAAAATCAAATCGATATAGGGAATCACCCTGAGGACTGTAACCCGCAACATTGTCTGCGTTTTTATCTTCGGAAGCATATACATTGTTTCCGCGGGTGTATTTGTAATCAGGTCCGGCTATGCCATTGGCATCAAGCCATCCGTAGGGTGAAGCGATAGAATCTTCTGCTTTGGACAGAAGTACGACAGAGCCATACATTGGGCTTTCAATCGGGTAACTAAATGCTTTGTATTCTCCGTCAGCTGAGCTCCTTCTTTCAAGAGGATGATTGTTACCGCTTTTTTCAGCTTTACAGGATACTGTCCAGTTTATTTTTTCAATTACTGAACCATCTATTTCAGAAATTACAATATTCCACCAGTCGGATGTGTTGTGGTTGTAAGCAATTACATTGAATGCAGGAATGGGCAAACCTCCCTGTTCATTTGAGAAATAACATGGATAATAGTATTGTTCCTGCTCATTGAATTGCGTTTTCACCCCTAAATCAATGCGTTTGATACCTGACCGGATATCAACGCCGGAGGCTATGGAAGCTGACAACATGGCCTGAACGGTAATTTCCGTGTTTTTGAACTCAGGAACATTAGCGGAGAATGCAGAAAAAGAATTGGCGGTATACTTCAACTCGCCGGACTGACTAAAATGCAATCCATAAATTGCATTCAGAACCGGTATGCCATTGATATACTGCTGAAGGTAGGCATGATAAAATCTGCCGTCGGCATCAGAATATAAATCCGATATTTTAGCCTCTTTAGAATCCTTCTCTGAAATGCCCAATACAATATGGTTTTGCTGAAAATAAGTCAAAATGCTTGCCGGAGTGGGTTTTGAGGCTGAATTCTGCGCTGCGCAAAAATGGGCTATGCCCAAAAAGATGATGCCAATGATAAATCTCATAGAAATTGATTTATTCAAATTAACGAATTATTAATGAATGTAGTAGGAAAATACTGTTAAGTTGACAATAAAATGAGCTTATTTGTGAAACAACTGCATTTTTCTTTGCATCATTCCATTAAGCCTTTCCACCCAACCATCAGGAAAACAAGATAACTTTTGATGGCATATGGTCAAAAATTGAAGAAAACCGGGGGTGATTTCATCAAATTCTAAAAAACGGTTATTCAGGAGGTCAATTCTGATGCACAACATTTCATCTGCCACAATCTGATCTTCAACCCATGCATTCACGGACTCAATTTCAGACCAGCAAATCTCTGTTGATTTGTTAGAGGGGGTTGAAAAACTAAAACCATTCTCTGTAAAAGTAAAATAACTCTTCTCTCGATCATCCAGTTCTGAGAGCAAGGCTGTATTGAATTCAGGTGCTGTTCTTCCAATAAATCTGTTTCTTGCAGATATCATCAACAATACGAGCCAGAGGATCGCAGTAATGAGAAATGCCTGACCCAGCCAAAATTGCCAGGAATGAGAAGAAAACCCGTTTTTTGAAATTCCAAATATGAGAATTATAAAGCATACGAGAGCATACAAGACATATTTGCTTTTGGAGTCGGCAAAGGTGCGAACCATTTTCATTTTGTTCTCAGGCTAATACATTAACCAAACAAATTTGCCGCAAAAAAGTGTTTTACAGTTATTACCTGCCGATAATCATATCAAGGCAAAAACGGGAACAAAGCACCGCCAAACCTGGCAGCCGCGCCGAGTTCCTCTTCAATTCTGATTAGCTGATTGTATTTGGCCATTCTGTCACTTCTGCTTGCGCTTCCTGTTTTAATTTGTCCACTATTCATAGCAACTGCCAGATCGGCAATGGTAGAATCTTCGGTTTCACCGCTGCGATGACTCATCACATTTGTGTAGCGATTTCTGGTTGCGAGCTGAATAGCATCCAGTGTTTCTGTGAGTGTACCTATTTGATTAACTTTTATAAGAATGCTATTGGCAACACCACCCTTAATTCCGGTTGACAACCGATTTACATTGGTTACAAAAAGATCATCACCCACCAATTGCACTTTTGATCCGATTTTCTCAGTCAGTTTCTTCCAGCTGTCCCAGTCATCCTCTGCACAACCGTCTTCAATACTCACAATGGGGTATTTCTGGCACCAGTTAGCCCAGTATTCAACCATTTCATCGCCATTAAATTTTCTGCCGTCAGACTTTTTGAAAGTATAGAGTTTCTGCTCTTCGTTATAGAATTCACTTGTGGCGGCATCCATTGCAATGGAAATATCTTCACCGGGTTTGTAACCGGCTTTTTCTATAGCCAAAAGAACTGTTTCAATAGCTTCTTCATTGCTTTGAATGTTGGGTGCAAATCCGCCCTCATCGCCTACATTGGTGCTATAACCTTTTTCTTTTAGCACCACTTTCAGCTGATGAAATACCTCCACACCCATTCTGAGTGAATGAGAAAAAGTATCGGCTTTCAGGGGCATGATCATAAATTCCTGAAAATCTATTTTGTTGTCGGCATGCGCCCCCCCATTCAGGATATTCATCATGGGAACAGGCAGGGTATTGGCATTTGAGCCACCAACATACCTGTACAATGGAATGCCTAATTCATCGGCTGCGGCCCTTGCGGCTGCCAATGATACTGCGAGAATGGCGTTTGCCCCAAGCTTGGATTTATTCGGTGTACCATCGAGTTCTAGCATGGCCATATCAATTTCATTTTGATATGTTACTTCTATCCCTTCCAGTGCCTCGGCAATGATATTGTTCACATTGTCAACGGCTTTTATTACCCCTTTGCCCAGATATACTGAAATGTCTCCGTCGCGCAATTCAGCTGCTTCATGAATACCGGTGCTGGCTCCTGAAGGAACAGCTGCCCGTCCAAAACCCCCGTCTTCGGTAAAAACATCTGCTTCAACTGTTGGGTTGCCTCTGGAATCGAGGATTTGTCTCGCCTGAATATGTGAAATTGAACTCATTTTAGATTGTTAATTTTTGTGTTTGTTCATTAGTTTTATAAAATCATCGAACAAGTACCAGGAATCATGTGGTCCTGGAGATGCCTCCGGGTGATACTGAACCGAAAATGCGGGCTTGTCCTTTCTGGCAATGCCCTCAACAGAATTGTCGTTCAGATTAATATGGGTCAGCACCACCGTGTCGGTCAAGTTATCATTGAAATTCACCGCAAAGCCATGATTCTGACTAGTAATTTCGCTGCGGCCTGTCATCAAATTTTTAACCGGGTGGTTGGCGCCTCTGTGTCCATGATGCATTTTGTAGGTTGACAACCCGCTGGCCAAAGAAAGCAACTGATGTCCCAGACAAATGCCGAAAGTAGGAATTCCAGCATCTACAAGTTTTTGTACTGTTTCTATGGCATAATGCATACTGGCCGGGTCTCCTGGTCCGTTGCTAATCATGATGCCATTGGGTTTCCATGCCAAAACCTCATCGAATGTTGATTTTGCCGGAAAAATCCCTAAAAAACAATCTCGTTGTTCTAAACATCGGGCAATATTGGCTTTGCTGCCAAAATCGAGCAATGCCACCCTGTTGGAAGCCGATGAATTACCTTGCTCGTAAAAGTTTTCGGAAGTTACTATGCTGGCCAGTTCAAGTCCCGACATATCTGGACAGTTGCTCAATTGCTGCATCAACTCTTGCACATCTTCCGTTTCACTTGAAATAATTGCATTCATGGCTCCAGCTTCACGAATATGCCGCACCAATTGCCGGGTATCGACATCGCTGATGCCTACCAGATTGTTTGAAGTAAAATATTCATCGAGGCTGAAAGCATCCATTTTTCGGGAAAACCCTGATGAAAACCGCTTACATACCAAACCGGAAATTTTGATGCCTGCACTTTCAACTTCTTCACCCCGAACGCCATAATTTCCGATGTGATTGCTCGTCATAACCAGAATTTGTCCGAAGTAAGAAGGGTCGGTAAACACTTCCTGATAACCTGTCATCCCGGTATTGAAACAAATTTCACCGGTGGTGGTGCCAATCTTTCCAATGGCTTTTCCTCTGAAAACGGTTCCGTCCTGCAGGACAAGAAGCGCAGATAATTTATTTGAACTCACTTCAAGGGTGCAAATTTCGATTGGTTAGAAGTATAAAAGTATCGTTGTGGGTAAATTGTTCATGCATAAATTATTTGGCTTTTCGTTTTGCATACCAAACGGGCAGAACAGAAGAAATGTAGGTCATTAATAATATTGACAACAACACCAATAACGAGTGTATTTCTCTAAAGCCCATAGCTGCAAGCTGATCATGAAAGATCATTTTTCCACCAATAAAAATAAGTATGAGGCTCAATCCGTATTTCAATGTGGTGAGTTTCTTCATGCTGTGACCTAATAAAAAGAAAAGACTTCTTAAACCCATAATGGCAAAAATGTTGGATGCAAATACCAGATAGGGATCGCGAGTTATTCCAAAAATGGCCGGCACCGAATCTACTGCGAAAACCACATCCGTAAATTCAACAACAAGCAATACAACAAACAATGCCGTTGCATACCTTTTGCCGTTTTCTCTAATAAAAAAAGCCCCTTCATGTGATTTTTTGCTAACCCGAAAAAACCGTGAAAACCACTTCACAACGGGATGATTCTCAGGATTCATTTGCTCATCCTGCTCTTTACCAAACATTAATTTGGTGCCCGAAAACACCAGAAAGCCTCCGAAAAGATACATCACCCAGTGAAATTCTCTGATCAACAAACCACCGATGAAAATGAATAAAAAACGCATGATAATGGCTCCTAAAACGCCCCAAATCAATATTTTTTTCTGATCACCGGAATTGATTTTGAACGAAGAAAAGATGAGCATCATGACAAAAAGATTGTCAATACTTAATGAATATTCAACAAAATAACCGGTAACAAATTGAATGACTGCATTTAATCCGAATTCATGTCTGGTTCTTGCCAAATCGCCTTCATAAATGTGAAACTGACTTGAAAGCTCCTGCTGATAGCGCCGAAAGTCATCAACCGTGATCAATTCATGCAATTTGTAGTGATACAAATACAAGGGTATTGTAAACAGCAAGCCGGCAGTAATCCAGAGTAAAGTTCTTTTTAAACTTTGTTTGAAGTTAAGTTCCTGATTGCGTTTGGTTCCCAGATCAATCCACAGCCCGATGCATACACCTACCACAAAAACAAGAAGCATCAAGGACTTTGTCATTTAACAGTGCAAATTTAGGCGGCCCTTTGTGAACCGCCTAATGTAACTCTATTTTTGCTACACAAATGAAAAGTACTATCAACCGAAAATTCCGTTTTTTATTCATCTCCGCTATCAGTGCCATCCTGCTATCGATTGTGAGCAGCCACAGGTTGGAAGAGGGAATGTTTCCACTGAACTACCTGAATGAGTCGTCGCTTCAAAAAGCAGGATTGAAAATGAATGTAAATGAGATTTTTTCACCAGGAAAAGTGGCATTGGCAAGTGCATTGGTGAAAGTGGGCGGCTGCACAGGTTCATTTATATCGCCTGAAGGATTGGTGATTACCAATCATCACTGTGTTTACGGCGGTGTAGCCGGATTAAGCACACCAAGCAATGATTATTTGGAAAATGGCTTTGTGGCCCGAAAGAAGGAAGATGAGCTGCCAATTAATATGCCATGCCGCATAACAGAATCGTACGAAGATGTTTCGGCTAAGGTTCTTGATGGTGTGAATAATTTCACAGAGCCGGCCAGAAGGTCGGAACTAATTGCTAACAACATTCAAAAAATTATTGAACTGGAAAAAGCAAAAAATCCGGATCTCATTCCAGAAGTA
>CANHCW010000144.1 GCA_947459165.1 Flavobacteriales bacterium | reverse complement strand
GTTAACACAAGTGCCAAAGAATGTTAACGCAACAAAACCAATATTAAGCCAAAGTTAACAAAAGATTATAATTGCGTAAATCGTGGAATGGGTTGATTCTAAAGGCAAACAAAACAATTTATTTCAACCCTACCATGATTCTTGTCATAATCGCCTGCTTCCAAAGTATCTCGTTTTCAGCCACTCAGCAAAGTACGGATCCAGAATTTGGGGGTAGCCTTCCAAACTGTCGATGATCTCCCGTTCCTGTAAAGCCTGTCGGATTTTGACCACATTGGCTGAAGTTCCCAGGCGGTAGCGTTCTATGACATCCTTGCCCGACAATTTGGCTTCTTTCATAATTAATGCGTGCAGATAATTGATTTGCGGTGAGCTCAGGCTATCTGACTGCACCTGAAAGAAAAACGAAAACTGGTTGATGAGTCTTTCGTGCGATGCCTCAACAATTTCAGTATTGGCTTTGAGTTGGGTTTGCAGCCAAACCTGCTGAGCCAGTTGTTGGGTGTAATATGGATGACATTCGGTTAAGTCGCAAATGAGTGCCGCCTCGGCTTTGTCAATGCTTTTTCCGGTGTCTTTGAATCGTTTTTGAACAAAGCGCACCAGGTCGGTTTTCTTGATTTTATCGAGTAAGATAATGTCGCCGAATTTGTAAAATGGCATAGACGGGCTGGTAAAAACATCCATCATCATGTGTCGTTTGCTGCCGTAAAAGCAATAGGTTACATACTTGTGTTTTTGAATGATGGAACGAAGCTTTTTCTGAAATGCAAGCGGGTTATCGAAGGATGCGATGTTCTGAAATTCGTCAATACACACCACCATGCGCATGTTTTTGCTTTTGGCAATGGATTCGGGCAGATTCAGAATGTCATCCGGGTTTTTCTGTACTTCTTTCCAGTCGAGTGCTACAGAAATTTCGCTTTCGGGTTGGGGTTGTATGCTTAATTTGGGAATGAAGCGGCTGAGAAACTTTCGCGAAAATTCAATGGCATCATCCAGGCGGTTGCTTGCTGCGCTGAGAATGGCCGATGAGTACAGGGAATAAAATTCTGCTTCGTTTTTTGCTCCGAACATATCCAGATGGCATACCCTTATGTTTTTGTTTTTGCGTTGCAGGGTTCGCCCGGCATGCGCCACCAGCGACGATTTGCCCCAGCGCCGGGGAGAAATAAGAATGGTGTTGATGCCGCCTTCAAAGTTTCGCATCAGCTGTTCGGTTTCGGCTGTTCTGTTGGTAAAATCAGTTTCCCCTGCCAGCATTCCGAAAATAAAAGGCATGTTCTTTTCCACCTTTCAAAGGTACAAAAACTTACCGAAAAGTAACTTACTAAATAGTAACTTATTAAATAGTAACTTACCAAAAGGTAAGTTGTTAAATGCCGGTTTGGTGTCCTACTATGTGCGGCATTGCCTTATGGATCAAGATAATGTTGCTTGCTCGGTTCATTCCGGAACAGAAAAAGCTGCATGCTTTTGCTGTGTTTCCCAGGTAAAGTTCAGTGTGATTTCGTGAGAAGAAGGATAGACGCTTCGGGCATCTGAGATGGTTAAATCGTAACTGTAAATGAACCGGAAAGCACTTGTTTGATAGCCCAGATTCACAGCGATGGCTTCTGCATTTCCATTTCTGTAATTGAGCAGTGTTTTCCTATACCACATACCGGCTATGAAATTTTTAATCTGTGCATTGCTGCCAAGGAGTAATTCACCAAAGATGGCTTGTTTCATGAATTGCACCTGGGGTATTAATGAAAATCCATCCTTAATTTTAAAGGTGTAACCGCCATGCAGGGTGATTCTTTTAGGCTGAAATTCATTGGGGTTTCGATAAAAAGACCAGTTGGGCTGATTGAGATTAAATACGGCTCCGCCCACATAAAAATTTTTACCACTCTACAGAAAGCCTGTGGCGATGCTCGGATAAGTGATGGATTCGACTGCAGCAGTATTATCCGGATCTACATGAAGTAGTGAATCCAGCTGGTCTGCAAACCGAAGTTTGTTCATATTAAGAGTGCGGTTCGCCAAGCCGAATTGAAAGCCAATTCTCAGCCGAAATTTGTCATTGAGTTTTGCGGCACGGCTGTAGGAGGTCATCAGCGATTGTGATGTGATGATTCCTGAGCCCTGATTGTCGCGCACATATTGTACCCCAATACCTCCGTGAGCAATATCAAAAGGCTGATCCATGCTCAGATTGAATGTTTTGTAATTGCCGGTCAATCCCGGCCACTGATTGCGGTATTGTGCGGTTGCCCTGCCGGCGGGGGTTTCATCACAAATCGCATTCCCGGCACTTGCAGGATTCATGTACAGCGGTCCTGCATAAAACTGCGTAAAATGCGGGTCTTGCGCCAACAGTGTGGTGCATTGGCATGTTATTGCAATTGCTGTCAGGGCTGTTAATTTTTTTATGAGTTGCATGAGTGTAGGTTTTGTAGTTTTTAAAAGTGCAATTTATACTATTTGTTCTGATTCATGCTGTTGTTTTTCTAATCTATCCCAAAGTTGTGCTTTAGCCCAGATGATTCGACTACCAATTTATTTTAAGGTGGAAGTGGGTTTCACTCACCCCGATGTTCCGCTGTGCTGCAATCGAAGGTGGCTCGCACTGATAACTCCTGAGGGGAGTCATCGTCCTCACTCCCACCTCGGATCGGGCATATAAGGCAGTTTTTTCATTTCTGTAACATCCACACTCAGCACCCCGAAATCGTCGGTAACCACGCCTTTTAGCAGGTAAACGCCCCTGCCTTTGAACGGGAATTGCCGCAAACTGGGAGGAAAATGGGTGGTGTCGAAAAAGTGCCCTTCCGCATCCAGCCATGTGCCGAAGTTCATTTCTTTGCCCTGTGTGGTACGGGTGGGTTTGATGGTAACCAGGTAGCCCGCCAGACATATTTTTTTGCCCTTTAAATGCTGAAGATGCCGGGAAACAATAGGGTTGGCAGGAAGGGTGTTTTCGTGCAACAATTTAAACGGACTGCACAAGGGAAAACCCAACAACTCCATCTGTTCGTAAGCATCTTCTGTTTCGCTGCATTCCAGTGCCGGCAGGGTGTAGTCTTTGGGTTGCTCCCTGAACAGTTTTGCCGTAGCCGGTTCCGGCTTTTTGCCATTTACCACCCAGTGGGCTTCCCACATCAGCTGTTTGCGGCTTTTGCCTGTAAAGCGAAGAGCTCCCGCCCGAATGAGAATTTTTAGCTGTTCCAGTCCGGGCTCGGTGCGTTCTTTTAAATCAAATAAACTTTGGTATGGGCCGTTCAATTCCCTTTCCTTCACAATGCGCCGGGCGAGTTTTTCTTCCAGCGAAGCCACATGTACCAAGCCCAGGTAAATGCATTTGCCCTGAATGGATGTGAGGTATGCTCCCTCATTCACGCAGGGAGCCTGCACATCGGCACCGCACATTCTGGCTCCGTGCACATAAAATTCGGTGCGGTAAAATCCCCCGAAATTGTTGATGACCCCCACATAAAACTCCAAAGGGAAATGGGTTTTTAAATACAAACTCTGGTAGCTTTCTACGGCATAACTCGCGCTATGCCCCTTGGCAAAACTGTAACCCGCAAAACTCTCAATCTGATGCCATACACTCGCAGCCAGTTCATCGGGGTGCCCTTTCTCTTTGCACAACTGAAAATAGCGTTCTTTTACCTTCTGAAATTCTTCACGACTGCGAAATTTGCCACTCATTCCGCGGCGCAACACATCGCTTTCCGCCAAACCCAGTCCGGCAAAATGATGCGCCACCTTAATCACATCTTCCTGATAAACCATAATGCCGTAGGTATCGGGCATAATGTTCATCAGCACGGGGTGGGCTTCTTTGCGCTTTTCCGGGTCAATATGCCTTTCTATAAAACCGCGCATCATGCCGCTGCGGGCTACACCCGGACGAATAACACTGCTTGCGGCCACCAGCGTGAGGTAGTCGTTGCATTTGAGTTTGCGCAGTAGTTGCCGCATGGCCGGACTTTCCACATAAAAACAGCCCATGGTATGTCCGGTGCTGATAAGCCGCTTGATCTTCTCGTCGTTTTTGAATTCCTGTATGCGGTGAATGTCCACTTCCACGCCCCGGTTTTGCTTTACAATGTCCACGGCATCTTTAATGTGCCCGAGTCCGCGCTGACTGAGGATATCGAACTTGGCCAGCCCTAGGTCTTCAGCTTCGAGCATGCTCCACTGTACGGTTTGAAATCCTTTCGGCGGCATATCCAGGGCGGAGTAGCGGTAAATGGGCTTTTCGCTGATGATGATGCCCCCGGCGTGTATGCTTCTGTAATTGGGCAGGTTGTGCAGGCGGTGTGCGTAGCGCATGATTTTATCGGCCAGGGTGTTGCGTTGTTCCCGACGCGGATTTTTTCCTAAAACGGTCTGCTCTCCGATGCCCGGTGCGGAATAGAGTTTTTTGCCGGGCTTAACACTTTGCCCGGTGTGTTCTTCCAGCATGTTGGGCGAATAGTAGGTGGGTTTTTCCAGCAGGTGGTCAATTTCCTCTTTGGGCAGTCCGAAAACCTTGCCCAGTTCGCGCACCACGGCCGATGCCTGAAAGGTGCTGTAGGTGGCCAGCAGGGCGGTGTGTTCGTTTCCGTGTTTTTTAAAAATGTAATCGGTTACGGTATCGCGGTCCTGCCAGCTGAAATCGAGGTCGAAATCGGGGGGAGAGGTGCGGTAGGGATTAATGAAGCGTTCGAAATACAAATCCAGATCTATGGGATCTACATCGGTAATGCGCAGGCAATAAGCCACCATGCTATTGGCGCCGCTGCCCCTGCCCACATAAAAAAATCCCTGCTCGCGGGCAAAGCGGCAAATGTCCCAACTGATAAGAAAGTAGGCTGTAAATCCCAGTTCGTAAATGGCTTTCATTTCGCTTTCCAGTCGTTGTTTGGTGGCGTAGTTGTACTTGGGATAGCGGTATCGCAGGCCTTCCATGGCTAGGTCGGTCATCAGGCGAAAGTCTTCTTCTGCATCGCCGGTAAAGGTTTTTTTGTTTTGATTTTGGTTGAAAACAGGGTTGAAACTGCATTGTTGCAGCAGTTTCAGGATGTTTTCCGGCAAGGCGGGGGCATGGTCGTACAGCCGCAGAATGTGTTCGGTGTCGTAAAACAGGTGGCCGGGCGGGGCGATTTCTTCGGGCGGCAGTTTGCTCAGCAGGCAGTTGTTGGCAACACAGCGCAGCAGGCGGTGGCTGTTATAATCTGTTGGGTTGCGGAAAGTAGCGGTACAAAAGGCCAGCATTTTGCTGTGGGGTATGTTCTTTGTTTTAAACCGTATTTTCGACAGGTGTTCCGGCCGCACGCCCAGGTATTCGCCGGGTTTCAGTTTGGCAGGGAAACCGGGATTCAGCAGCCGTTCCGAGGGATAAATGACAACAGCATTTTCAAAAGCAGGCGCTTCTGAGGGCAGGGCAATGCCATTGATGCGGTGAAAAGAGAGAAAGCGGTTCAGTTCTTCGTAGCCTTCTTCGTTCAGGGCAATGCCTGTGTACAGGCAGGGTCCCCCGGTTTCGCCATGTCGAAAATCGATGCCGGCGCAGGGTTTCAGTCCGGGGTGTTTGGCCGCTTCGCGAAAAAAATCGGGAATGCCGCTGATGTTGTTGATGTCGGCCAGGCAAGCCCAAACCGGGTTTTGTTCCGATGGCATTTCCTGCTGCACAAGCAAATCAACCCAGTCTTTGGGCGACAAAATGCCGTGGCGAAGGCTGAAAAAGCTGTGCAGGAAATACGTTTGTTAATAAAATTAACAGAAATATGCCAAAAAATATAGCAATAAAATTTTGCAATTCCTATGTTTATAGATTAATTTTGACCTTGTGAAGCCGTTTTTACTTCTGTTTATCACAGCATTGATCATCTTTTCCTCCTGCGATTTGAAGGAGAAGCGAGATAGGGCTGATGGCGCTGTTTATGTAAAGCCATCGGTGGATCGAAGGGGGCGTTT
>CANHCW010000143.1 GCA_947459165.1 Flavobacteriales bacterium | reverse complement strand
GGTTGCTGTCCGGACTTTGCAAAGTTATGGTCATCTTTATAAAAACCGGGATAGGATTGGTTATTTCTAAATTTGCCCTGATAAGCCGCTTCACATCTTTGCGTTCTCACGGGTGCAACCCACTGCCCCACATCCTTACAGGTGGTATTGGGGTCGTCGACGGTCCAGTCAGAGGCAGTATGGTCGCGGTTGTCCCAATACAGATGAAAACCGAGTTGTTTATTATTGATATCATTGAACAATTGAAGATGCCTCGGGCCCCATTCGGCGGCATCATCACAACGCCCGCGATATATGCGTGTAAAACAAAAGTCTCGGGAGGTAGGAGAGATGCGCTGTGCCTGATTAAAAAAATCGTTCACGCGCAGTTTCTTTCCGTCAGGCCCTGTCTCGGTGGTGACGAGGTTGGTTTGTTCAGTGCCAAACAGTCTTCCCCCTGTTCCTGGCGTATAATGGGGCGGAACAAATGCCGTAGCAGCAGCAAATTTCTCGGGCTTCCAACGCGACAGGAGCAGCGTACCGGTTCCGCCCATCGAATTCCCCATGATAGAAATGCGGTTTGAATCAATGTTGTAGGGTGATTCATTCACCAGCCAGTCTATGGTCCAGACCAATCTTCTCAAGGTATAGGGCACAACCAGCCCACCGGCAGGTGCATTGCTTGCTGTAGTCGCATTCAGTTGGGTATGCCAGCCAAACCAGTTGCTGGGGCGGTCTTCGTTTACTACGCCATTGGCAGACATAAACAGACGGTCATCAAAGGCAATGGTAATTCCGTTGGCAGGAATATTCCCCGTATTGCGATAATGTACGCTATTTGGGGAATAAGACCAGTAGCTTCCAAATTCTCCACCTCCATGAAGACATACAACTGCAGGATATGGACTTGATGGCAGCGTACCTTGTGGCCTGAATACAGCAAAGACATGCGGAGCTCCGTTTTTCGCCTCGTTGGCCATCACCGGAAAATCAGGTCTTGCATCCGCCGGATTCAATCTTCCATCCACCCACATGGCAAAAACAGAGTATGGGAAACCCTCTTTGGATGTTCCGGAAAACTGTAAATGGCATTTGATGCGGGCTTTGGAAGGACTATAATCCATAAACAATGGGGCTGCGGTACGGTTGTTTGAGGTAAGTAGTGTGTCGTTGTTACGGGTGATGTACACAAAACGGGTCATTGTGTCATGGGGTGTGTAAACGAATAGCCCCTCATTTTTTTGCAATTGATAGTTGCCTCCTTTGCCATCAGGGATTTTCCAGGTAGCGGTGGGTACCGCCAGGGTGAGTCGCTTGCCGGTCCATTCCGGTTCGAAAACCATTCCGGCTTTTTGCAATTTAGTGGTGCTGCCGGCCGGTGTGTTGCTGAACCATGCGTTGTAAGTCAGCGTAGTCTGGGTGTCGGTTTGCCAAACAATGAAAACCTGACCATTTGAATTCCAGGCGCGCACATTGGATTGTCCTAAACCACTCTTTACTGAAGCAAAAAGAAGGATAGGTAATAATTTTTTCATCTTTTTAGTGGTTTACGCAATTAAGATGTTCAGAATGGCTCAGGGTTTAATTTTTATTCAAAAAAAATAGTTTTTTGCGAAGTATTTATTCAAATGATTAAAATTCAATTTATTGCCATGTTGTGCATTCCGCCACACTACCCGTAAATGGATTTTTTCGTTCCGAATGCAGCGGTTTACCACAGCGATGTATTCGTGGAGATGATGAACAAGATTGCAACACAACCCTGTAAATTCAGCATGAAGCAAACCGACAAAGCCCTGATAGTGAATGTAAGTGGGGTGCAGAATGTGTTCGAGGCGCTGTTCGTGTTGCAGGGGTTGCGGGGATAATTTGAAAAATCAGTCTATCATTAAAACTTGCGTAAAGTGAAAGTTTTGATGATTTATAAAAGTTGTATAATTTTTGAAAAAATCCAAATCTCATGTCAACATTTGTAAGGAATTGTCGTCTAACTTAATAAAACCATGAAAAAATTAATCATTAGCGCAATGCTGCTTTTTACCGGCAGCCACATTGTTCAAGCCAGTCACCTCATGGGAGCCGACATGCAGTACACTTATCTTGGGAACAGCAAATACCGAATTACGGCCAAGCTTTACCGTGATTGCCGGGGCATTGCATTGGCCAAACCCGATTTTATGGTTTCAGCGGGCACTGCGGGAGGTTCATCCTGCGGGACTTTTACGCTGGACATTAAATTGAAGTCAATTCGAGATATTACCCGAAATTGTAAGTCACAGCCAAAGCCTTGCGATCCACAGAATACCGGAGCCACCGGTGAAGGCGTGGAAGAGCATATTTACGATACCATTGTGGATTTTAGCGTTGCACCATTGAGCAATTTTGTGGGCAAAAGCAGTTGCGGAGAGGTTACCTTTTTTGTTGGACAGTGTTGCCGTAACAATGCCATAAGCACCGGGGCTGCCGGGCAGGATTTTTGGGCCAGTTGTACCATTAACCTGAATAGCCTTCAGGCCATTTCAGCAACGGCCACCAATAATAGCCCACATTTTAGCAATCTTCCTATTATCTACACCTGTTGCAATAAGCCATACCGCTACAACCACGGCAGCGTAGATTTATCGGAGTATGACTCCATGTCATTTAAAATGGTGCCCGGGCTACAAAACAGATCCGGCGTGTCAGTTAATTATTATGCTCCTTTCTCCGCCCGTTATCCGCTGTCGCCCAAATGTTCTACTCCCAAGGTGGTGAATTGCACTCCCGATCCTAAGGCCAACCCGCCCCAAGGCATCTTTTTTGATACCAGCACAGGCGACCTTGTTTTTACCCCGGTGAACTGCTCCGAGGTGGCTATTTTGGCCGTGGAAGTAACCGAGTACAGAAAAACTGCCGCAGGCAGCTGGGTTTGGATTGGCAAAGCCCGCCGCGATATTCAACTAATCATAAAAAACGATTGCAGCAACAACAATCCACCGGTCATTAGCGGTACCAAGGAAATTTATGCCTGTCCCGGCGACAGTGTTTGCTTTACCTACACCATTTCCGATACCACTGCTGTTGGTCAAACAAATCCCGATACGGTTTCGGTAGCCTGGAACAAAGGCATTCCGGGGGCTTCATTCAAAATCAAAGACGCCACTGCGCGCGAAAAAGAAGTGGAGTTCTGCTGGAAAATTCCTGCAAATATTCAAGGCCAAACTTTTTCTTTCACCATTACGGCAGAAGATCAGGCCTGCCCGATGAAGAATACAACCATTGCAGGTGTGAATGTGTATTTGTGCGACAGACTTGTGCGTGTGAACACGCCAAAGGTTCAGTCATTGAGCATTTATCCGCAGCCCTGCGCCGCAGGACAACCGCTGATGGGTTTGAAACCGGGCATGGCCTGGCAGATTTTCGACCTCAGCGGACGGAATATCGCTTCAGGCAAAGGTTCAGATGATTTGAGGGCTCCTTTAACACCCGGTATTTTTCTGTTGCGCAGCGGAAATGCATCCACTCTCATTGAAGTGTTGCCCTAAACCGGCGCATTTGTCCAATTTAATGCTTTGATTTTTCGGCCGATCTCGGCGCCGTTCCCAAAAGATTCCAGATCTTTTGGGAACGGCAGTTTCAGGGGGTACTCGGATTGATATTCTACGTAATTTATGCGTAGATTAAGATTGTTTGCTTCCGCCAGTACATAGTGCAGAATGTCCTTCGCAGTGAAATTTCCCTGCGGTGGATTGGGGGGCGTTGTTGGGTTGGGCATAACCTTTTCAAACGCGGAATGATCAGCCAGTTTTTTCATTAGTCCGATAAGGTTGTTCATCACTTCTCTTACGGGAATATGTATTACTGTTAAGCCCACACTTTGCAGGTAACGATCTCTTCTGGCATCGTATTCGGCTTTGTTGTCGTGGCTGCTACCGTCAATTTCAACCACCAAATTGCATTGGCTGCAGTAAAAATCTGCTATGTAGTTGCCGATGATTTTCTGCCGGTCGAAATCAAGTCCTTTGAATTGCCTGTTTCTCACCTGTTTCCAAAAGAGCACTTCGGGCAGGTTGCGGGCCTTGCGCATTTCACGGGCGAATTGTTTGAGTTTGGGGTTGTAGGCGAGGCTCATAAAATTGCGGGTGTTGCGGGGTATGGGGTGTCGGCCACCCCGTCCTGCGGACACCCCTCCGTCGGAGGGGAATACCTCTCCAATGAAACTGAGGGAGAGGGATGACGCAATTTTCTGCGCAATAGCAGGATTCAGCAGGGCGGTGAGCTTGGCAGGGTGCTGCAAATTGGCTTTTTCGTTCTGCTGTTCAGGAACAAGCAATGGGTACACTGTTGTAATGCCCGCAGTCACTTCGGTAAAAACAATACTTTCAAACAATGCCAGTAAATTGAAATTTTCATCAAATAACTTTTTCATAATAAGAAGATTTAAAAACTTAAAAAATTTAAAAAAGCTAATATAGTCTATTTTAATTGATTTTTCTAGTAAATGCCGCCCGAACTATCGGAAATGGAAGATTCATGGTTTCCTTGCTTTGTTGATTAAGGCCGCGTTTGGCCCATTTTAAAGTTCTGCACAGCTGCCAACACCCCGTGCAGCATGTTCATCGCTGTGAAATGCCCCTCCGGAGGAGGGGTGCCCGGCAGGGCGGGGTGGCATACCCGTCTCAAACGAGGTATGCCACCCTGCATTTCATCAGCCTGCAGCAACTTTGAAAAACAACGCTTTCGTACACTTGTCGAAAATCTAAATTTTCATAACTTAATTTGCCCCAATGTCCCTCTTCAACACCCCCACCTCTGCGCCTTTGGCTGAAAGAATGCGGCCGGCGAGCCTCGATGCCTACATTGGGCAATCCCACCTTGTGGGCGAAGCCGGTCCGGTGCGGGTGGCGCTGCAGCAAGGACGAATTCCCAGCATGATTTTTTGGGGACCACCAGGCGTGGGAAAAACCACCCTCGCTACCTTGCTGGCCAAAGAACTAAAAATGCCGGTGAGGCAGCTCAGTGCCATTAGCAGCGGTGTGGCCGATTTGCGCAAGGTGATTGACGAAGCCGCCGCCCTGGGTAAAATTCTTTTGTTTATTGATGAAATTCACCGCTTCAATAAAAACCAGCAAGATGCCCTGCTGGGTGCGGTGGAAAAAGGCCTCATTCTGCTCATTGGCGCTACCACAGAAAATCCCTCGTTCGAGGTGAACAACGCCTTGCTTAGCCGCTGTCAGGTGTTTGTACTCCGCGACTTTACCCGCGATGAATTGCTGGGCATTCTGCAACAGGCCATTGAAAAAGATGAAGTTCTGAAGCAATACCAAATTGATTTGGCTGAAACCGATGCGCTTTTATTGTATTCGGGCGGGGACGGTCGAAAACTCCTGAATTTACTTGAAATGCTGCTGGCCCACGCCCACCAGGGAGTGCTCAAAATTAACAACGAACTGGTTGAAAATGCCCTGCAACAAAAACTGGCTTCTTACGATAAAAACGGCGAACAGCATTACGACATTGTTTCTGCTTTTATTAAAAGCCTGCGCGGAAGTGATCCCAACGGGGCGGTTTACTGGCTTGCCCGCATGCTCAAAGGGGGTGAAGATGTACGCTTTATTGCCCGCAGAATGGTGATTTTGGCCTCGGAAGATATTGGCAACGCCAACCCCAATGCCTTGCTCATGGCAACGCAATGTTTTCAGGCGGTGGATATGATTGGCATGCCAGAGGCGAGAATCATTTTAAGTCAGTGCGCTGTTTACCTGGCCACCAGCGCCAAAAGCAACAGTGCTTACATGGCCATTGAAGAGGCGCTGGGCAAGGTGGCCGCCACCGGCGATTTGCCTGTTCCCTTGCATTTGCGCAATGCACCCACCAAGCTCATGAAACAACTCGATTACGGCAAGGATTACAAATATGCCCACAGTTACGAAAACAATTTTGCCGACATGGAATTTTTGCCTGAGGAATTGAAAGGCAGCCGTTTTTACGAACCCGGAACCAACGCCCGCGAAGAGGAAATTCGGCAATGGTTGAGAAAGCGCTGGCAGGATAAATATGGATATTGAACTCCGCTGATCACGGCAAT
>CANHCW010000142.1 GCA_947459165.1 Flavobacteriales bacterium | reverse complement strand
TACGAAGTGATTTTATTGAAAGCCCTTTCATCGATCACCGCATTCACAAAATTGCCAAAATCTTCGGTGGGACCCAGTTTGATGGTAGCCATTTCCGCTATCAGCTTTGACTTCACTTCGGCCCAAATGCTTCTGGGTACATAAACCCTTGATGCAGCGGAACATTTCTGTCCCTGAAATTCAAATGCACCGCGAACGATGGCAGCCACCAGCACATCTACGTCGGCACTGTTGTGTGCCAGAATAAAGTCTTTACCGCCGGTTTCGCCAACAATTCTAGGATAGCTTTTGTATTTGGAAATATTGGACCCTACGGTATTCCAAATATCGCGGAAAACACCGGTGCTTCCGGTAAAGTGGATGCCTGCAAACTCAGGGTGATTGAAAATGATATCACCGGCATCAGGGCCTGAAACATACACCAGATTGATTACGCCATCGGGCAATCCGGCTTCGCGAAACACCTTCATCAGCACATTGGCGCTATAAATTTGTGTATTGGCGGGTTTCCACACCACCACATTGCCCATCATGGCGGCACTCGTGGGCAGATTGCCCGCAATGGCCGTAAAATTGAACGGGGTTAAAGCAAACACAAATCCTTCAAGCGGACGGTATTCCAGGCGATTCCAAATTCCTTTGGCATTGGCTGTGGGTTGTTCTCCATAAATTTCAGCCATATAATGCACATTGAAACGGAGGAAATCAATCATTTCGCAAGCCGCATCGATTTCCGCCTGGTACGCATTCTTACTTTGGGCCAACATGGTTGCAGCATTGATCTCGTAACGGTATGGACCTGCCAACAACTCGGCTGCTTTTAGAAAAATAGATGCCCGGTGCTCCCAAGGCATGGCTTCCCAATCGGCTTTTGCCGCCAACGCTGAATCAATGGCCTGCTGAACATGTTCTTTTCCACCCTGATGATACGAACCAATTTTATGGGCTATGTCATGAGGCGGAAAAATATCTTTGGTGTTGCCTGTACGAACCTCTTGGCCACCAATGTACATGGGTATGTCTTCATGTCTGCTTCTGGCAGAAGACAGCGCTGCCTTCAAAGCCATGCGTTCTGAACTGCCGGGGGCGTAATCTTTCACCGGCTCATTCACCGGAAATGGAATCTGAAAAAAACCGTTCATAAGTGCGACAAAGTTACATAAAATTGAAGGCCTGTAAGGTTAAGTGGTTAACGAATGATTTCACAATTTCTTTACATCGTGGCCGTATTTTCGCAGTATGAAATCCATTGCAGCCATTCTTGGTGCCTTTATACTTACAGGTCAAGCGTCTGCCGTCAGCCTGCTTCTCCCACCAAAAAAGCCGAAAAATATCATTTTAATGATTGGCGATGGAACCGGATTGGTGCATTTGTATGCAGCGTATGTGGCCAAGGGCGGACAGTTGGATATTTACGCTTTTGCCAAACACATAGGACTAAGCATTACGGCCAGTGCGAATGATTTTGTAACCGACAGTGCGGCAGGTGCCACAGCACTGTCGATAGGAAGTAAAACCAACAACGGCATGATTGGCGTGCTGCCCGACTCCTCAAAACGCGAAACCATTGCTGAAACAGCAGCGAAAAAAGGCCTTTCAACCGGAGCTGTTGTTACCTGCGAATTGCCCCATGCCACGCCTGCAGCTTTTTACGCACATCAACCATCAAGAAAAATGTATGCCGAGATCGTAAAGGACATGACAGCAAATACTGCGGCCAGCATTTTGATCGGCGGCGGACTTCCTTATTTCGATACGAATGCTTTGAAAAGTGCAGGTTACTCTGTTTCTGTGGGAACCGAAACCATGAGTAAAAATACCGGAAAAAGACAAATTTGCTTTATTGATACCCTGAAAGAGCCATTGCCTGTTGCACAGCGGGGGCCTACTTTGGTTCACGGATCTGTTCACGCCATCCAACACCTGTCGAAAAACAAAAAAGGCTTTTTTTTAATGATAGAAGGAAGCCAAATTGACTGGGGAGCACACAACAACGACAGTGCACACACCATAGCCGAGGCCATTGACTTTGATTTGGCCGCCGGCGAAGTGCTGAAATGGGCGAAAAACAACAAAAGAACACTGGTTATCATCACTGCCGACCACGAGTGCGGAGGATTGACTTTACACGACTACGACAAAGTTAACAAACGGCCTACCATGAATTTCAGCAGTGGACACCACACAGCAGAACCTGTTCCGGTTTACGCCTTTGGCCCAGGATCGGAAGCCTTTTCAGGCGTTTACCAAAACACCGCCATTTACCACAAAATGATGGATTTGCTTAACCTGAAAAGCAAATAAAAGGACATCTGTGTAACTTCGCACTGTGGGTTATTGCATCATCATCCCTGCGCGCTATGCCAGCACCCGTTTTCCGGGAAAACCACTGGCTGACATCGGTGGAAAAACCATGATACGCCGTGTTTGGGATTGTGCAATGCAGTGCACAGATGCCGAAGCGGTTTTGGTGGCCACCGACGATCAGCAGATATTGGATCATGTGAATGAATTTGGCCGGGCTGTTCTCACTTCTTCCGAACACCCAAGCGGCACAGACCGATGCAGGGAAGCCTATGCCACAGCGGGATTAACTTCAGATATCGTTGTGAACATTCAGGGAGATGAACCCTTTATTCAGGCAGCACAAGTGCAGGCTTTGGTTGACATTTTTCGCGATGAAAAAGCGGAAATTGCGACACTGAAAAAGTCCATCTCTCTGGATTCTGAAATTGACAATCCCAATGTAGTGAAAGTGGTTTGCGATGTTCACGGCCGTGCTTTGTATTTCAGCCGCAGTCGCATTCCGTACAACAGGGAAATTCAGGCAAATACTCGATATTTTCGTCATTTGGGCATGTATGCCTACAGGGCTGATGCCTTGAAAAAAATCACAGAATTGCCGCCTTCTGTTTTGGAAGAAACGGAAAAATTGGAGCAGTTGCGCTGGCTGGAAAACGGGTATCACATTGCGGTTGCAGAAACGCAGTGGCAAAGTCCGGCGGTAGATACGCCCGAAGATTTGGAAAAAGCGATTGAGTTTATGAAGCGGATTGAAACCGTTTAAACGGTTTTCGTTTGGCACTGCGCCGGTCACGGTTTAAACCGTGACAAAACAACACTGCCCAAAGATCAAATTTTTGTTGTATATTATCATCTTTTTTATTAATTTTGTTGTTATTAATCAACAATAATGAGAACCAAAAAGCATATTTTGTTGCCAAAACACCAAAGAATGCTCGAGCAGTTGGGTGAAAACATAAAATTAGCCAGAAAAAGGCGCGGGTTCACCACGGCACAGGTTGCAGAAAGGGCTGGTTTCGACCGCAGCACCTTGTATCAAATTGAAAAAGGCAACGGCAGCGTTTCCATGGCCGGTTATTTCAACACACTGCGCGTGTTGGGCTTGGAAAAAGATTTTCTGAAACTGGCGGCAGACGATGAATTCGGCCGAAAACTGCAGGATTTGAAGTTGCTTATCAAAAAGTAATCATGGCGGGCGATTCGCTGAAAATATGGGTTTATGCCGACTTGCAGGAAACACAAGGACCTGCGCTACTGGGATTTTTACACGCACAACAAACCAGAGGCAAAATGGCTTTTGGGTTTGAATATGACCCATCTTGGCTGAATCAAAAAAACAGAACGCAGCTTGACCCGGAAATTGGATGGTTTGCCGGAATTCAATATCCCTCCGAAAAGCAAAATTTCGGCATATTTTCTGATTCAATGCCCGACACTTGGGGGCGCACCCTGATGAAGCGAAGAGCCGCCATCATGGCCAAAGAGCAAAAAAAAGTAATGTCTGCCCTGCTCGAAACAGACTTCCTGCTGGGGGTTTTTGATGAAACCAGAATGGGAGCCCTGCGGTTTAAATTGAACCCGAACGGTCCATTCCTAGATGACAATGAATTCATGCCCACGCCCCCCTGGAACAAGGTGAGAGAGTTGCAATTCGCCGCTGAAAATTTTGAATCAGACAAAGAGAACGCCGCAATCAGAGAATGGATTAACATTCTTATAGCACCGGGATCTTCGCTTGGTGGCGCAAGACCAAAAGCCAACATCATTGATGAAAACGGGCAGTTGTGGATTGCCAAATTCCCATCTAAAAATGATGAAACCGATAAAGCCGCATGGGAGTATCTGACCCATCTTCTTGCTAAACAATGCGGAATCCACATGGCTGAATGTAGGCTTGAATCTGTTTCGGGAAAACACCGCACATTTTTCACAAAGCGATTTGACCGAAACAAAAGCAACAGAATTCACTTTGCCTCCGGAATGACCATGGTCGGCAAAACAGAGGAAATGCTAAGAGATGCAAACGCAAGCTACCTAGAACTGGCTGAAGCCATTTCCGTTTATGGAGCCCAACCTGAAACCGATTTGCATCAACTGTGGAGGCGAATCGTTTTCAACATGGTTGTTTCAAATACCGATGACCACCTCAGAAACCACGGATTTTTACTCACAAGCAAGGGCTGGGTTCTATCGCCGGCTTTTGACCTCAACCCTTCCATTGACAAACCGGGACTTTCATTGAATGTTGACGAGTCGAACAACGAATTAAGCCTTGAATTAGCCAAAAGCGTAGGGGCCTATTTTCGCCTTTCAACAAAGCAAATGAATTCCATCATTTCCGAGATCACCAAAGTCGTTTCGGGGTGGCAAAAAACATCGAAACTACTGGGAATTGCAAGAAGTGAACAGGAGGCCATGTCTGGGGCATTCAGATGTTAAGGTTGATATTCAGAAAAACTTCCTACATCAGCCGAATTTAAGTATATTTGCACCTCTCAAAAGGTCGGATGGCCGAGAGGCTAGGCACGGGTCTGCAAAACCCTCTACACCGGTTCGAATCCGGTTCCGACCTCCAAAAAAAATACCCTGCCTTGCAGGGTATTTTCATTTTAAGCCATTACTTGTCAGGCCCTCAGCTACTTATTTCCAATCCACCAGCTTTACATCGAAAACCAAAATAGAATTGGGGGGAATGGAACCAGCCTCCCTTGAACCATAACCCAGCTCAGCGGGAATGATCAGTTTGGCTTTGCCGCCCTTTTTTAGCTTTTGCAGCCCTTCAGTCCAACCGGGTATTACACCGCTTAATGGAAATTCAATGGGTTGTCCGGGTTTAGATGCATCGAACACCTGTCCGTTCAGCAAATAGCCGTTATATTCTGCCTTCACCGTGTTGCTGGGCTTTGGAAAATCCTTGCCCGTTCCCGGATCTTCAATGGCAATGAACAAACCGCTGGGAGTGAATTCTCCTTTGATGTTGTTCTTTTTAACATACGCCTCAATTTGTTCTTTGGGCGGGGCTTGTCTCTCAACAGGCTGTTCAGTCTCATCTTCATTCTTTTCTGCAGACTGACCGCAGGAAAATAAAGTCAGACCAAACAACATTGCAAAAATCTGTATTTTCATTTTTTATGTTTTAAAAAATCCCGCAGACTTTAAACCTGCGGGATTTCAAGATTTGATTCCAATTAAGCACCTACCATCGCCTTGTAGTCGGCGGCACTCATGAGTCCGGCAATTTGACTTTCGTCGCTGAGGCGAACTTTTACCATCCAACCGCTTCCATAAGGATCGCTGTTTACGCTTTCAGGGGCGCTTTCCAGGTCGGCATTTACCTCCAGAATTTCGCCACTTATAGGCATGTACAAATCACTCACGGTTTTTACCGCCTCAACCGTTCCAAACACATCGTGCTGGTTCAGGGATTCGCCCTGGGTTGAAATGTCAACGAATACAATGTCACCCAGTTCTGACTGAGCAAAATCGGTTACTCCTACGGTGGCAACACCGCCTTCTACACTGATCCACTCGTGATCTTTGGTGTACTTGAGGTTTTCGGGAAAATTCATATTGAAGGTTATTTCTTTATTTGGTTTGTGCTTTTTTGTCCCAGATCATCCCCAGCAAATTGCTGAGTTTGTCTTTGAGTTCTGTACGATTAACGATGAAATCCAAAAATCCATGCTCTACCAGAAATTCACTGCTTTGGAAGCCTTTGGGCAAATCTCGGCCAATGGTTTCGCGAATAAC
>CANHCW010000141.1 GCA_947459165.1 Flavobacteriales bacterium | reverse complement strand
GTTTTTATACCATTGGGCGTTTGAGCCCAAGTAAGCAAAAAGGTGCTGTCGGGGTATTTCAGTTGATCTAAGATTGTTGCCGGATAAGGGCCGGTAGTACAGCGGTTTAAGGTTGTTTTGCTGCTGTTAAAAGTAAATGTAAAGGTTTGGGTGTCGCGGTAATACAGCAGTATTTTAGCCCGGTAGGACAAGCTAATCACATTGTTGAAATCATATACGCCAAGTCCGCCGGTACCCATCATTAAATCGCGGTCTGAGGGTAAAATAGCCAAGCCATTGAAGTTTTTTAAAAAATTTTCCTGACTGGTATAGGCTTCTTTTGGCAGCGACATGAGTTTGGATGCCATTTGCGAAGAAAGCTTTATCCGCAAACCGGGTTCAAGTTTTATTTTGCCTTTGCGATAACGAATGCTATCGGAACGAAAATGATAAAGCGGGCCGAAGTAGCTGCTTTCAAGCGACTTGTCGACTTTTAACTCGTTGGATTGATAATAAATAATGCCTGAAGTAATTGCTTCTGACAGGGGGTAAACATTCAGCAATACATTAGCCAACCTGTCGCCATAATAATTAATTCCGCTAATGAAGGGAATGTGGAGTATCGCTGAATCAGGTGTTTCGGTGTTTGGAAAGTCGGCAACTGGCTCCAGTATTCCGGTTTGACTGTACACCCCGGCGGTAACCCTTCCCAGTTCCGGGTCATTCATAAGACCCAGCAAGGAATAACGAAGATTGTTGGCAGGCAATGAATCCTCACGAACGGTAACCGCCCGTATTTTCAGCGTATCGCGAACCAAGGCCAGTTTGGAATCAGCGCCCTGACCTTCAATAACGATGTTACCGTTTTGCTTTTTACATGAAAAAAGTGCCCCTGAAATGAACAGGAGCACCCATATTTTTCGATTCACAATGTGCAAAGAAAATGCATTCACCCGACCTGAGACATCACCTGGTCGTAAAAAGTTACATATTGCTCACCAATTTGGTCGTCGGAGTGACGCATAACAGGTTTTGACGCAATTTGTTCCTTTACGCAGGAATGTGCCTGATCGCAGGTGGTAACCACAGCGTCGGCAAAGGTTGCAGCGGCTTTGTGCAGACTGTCAACCTGACCATCGGAAAAGCCCTGCATGGAGGCTGCTTCTATTTCGTTGAGGCTGGCCTTGCGGGCAAAATCGGAACCCAAAGAAACATTTTGATCGTTATAAACACTGTAAACAACTTTGGCGTTGCGGAAAACAGGTTCGTCTTTGTAAGCTGTTTTGAGGTAGGCAGGAATGAGACTTGTCATCCAGCCCTGACAATGGATAATGTCCGGAGCCCAGCCCAGTTTTTTCACGGTTTCCATTACACCTTTGCAAAAGAAAATGGTTCTTTCGTCATTGTCGTCGAAATAATTTCCATCATCATCCTGGTAAACGGCTTTGCGGTGGAAATAGTCCTCGTTATCGAGGAAATACACCTGCATTTTTGTTTGGGGAATGCTGGCCACCTTAATGATGAGGGGGTTGTCGTTGTCATCAATAGAAATGTTGATGCCGGAAAGACGAACTACCTCGTGAAGGCGGTTTCTTCTTTCGTTGATGACTCCAAACCTTGGAACCAAAATCCTAATCTCGTTGTCTTTTTCTTGTAAAGCCTGTGGCAGGCTTCTTGAAATGTTGGCCAGAATGCTCTCAGTTTCCAGAAAGGGGGCCATTTCAGAGCTTACGAACAAAACTCTTTTTTTGGTATTCGTCATATGTTTTTGGTGAACGGGGTAAAGTCGAAATACAAAATTATACCAAAAATTCGGGATATTCAAAACAAAAAGTGAATAAAACCCTTTATTTGTAAGGATTTTTTACTTGTTTATTTGAGAATTTTTTATTATAGCGATAGTGTTTTGCGCTGGAGTCGGGATCAAAATCCGTTGTTTGGATTTGTTCCCACAATGGGTGCTTTGCATGATGGGCATTTGGCTTTGGTAAAGCAAGCCGCGGCAGTGGGACCGGTAATGGTGAGCATATTTGTCAATCCGGCTCAGTTTAACAACAAAGAAGACCTGGCAAAATACCCCAGAACACTGATTAGTGATTTGCAGAAGCTGATGGTGGCGGGTGCCGATGCCGTGTTCATTCCCAACGAAAAGGATATTTACCCGCCGGAATTGGCTGCTGTTGACCTTGACCTAGGTGGTTTGGGTAAAAAACTGGAGGCTGCACACAGGCCGGGACACTTTGAAGGGGTTATTAAAATCCTTCACCGCCTGTTCGAAGTGGTGCGCCCCGGGCGCGTCTATTTCGGATTAAAGGATTTGCAACAGTGCATGGTGGCCGAAAAACTGATTAAGAAATACTTTCCGCAGATTGAACAATACAATGCCGCAACGGTAAGAGAACAGAGTGGTTTGGCCATGAGCAGCAGAAATACCCGTTTGACAGATGAAGGAAGGATGAAGGCAGCAAATATTTACAAGGTTTTGAAACTGTTTGTGGGGGGGGCGTGGCCACAAAATGAAACCGCATTGAACTTGTTGAGGGCGGCAGATATTGAAACAGAATACCTGCAGGTGATGAATCTGCCGGATTTTGAGGAGGCAAGCGAACCGGATGAGAAAAAAAGACAGGCGGTATTGTTTGCAGGCTACCTGGAGGGAGTGCGGTTGATTGACAACCTGATTTTGAATTCGCAGGACTAAAAATCGCGGTTTTTAGAGTCCATGACAATGGTAACGGGGCCGTCATTCAGCAGTTCCACTTTCATATCGGCAGCAAACACACCTGTTTTTACCCTGCCCGGAGCATGCACCAAAGTTGCTTTTGCAAAATACTCATACAGTTCATTTGCCTGTTCCGGCCCTGCCGCCCTGATGAAAGAGGGCCTGTTGCCCTTTTTGGTGGCGGCGAATAAGGTAAACTGGCTAACGACGAGTATTTCGCCACCCGCATCGTTCACCGAGAGATTCATTTTGCCGTTTTCATCGCCAAAAATTCGCATGCTACAAAGTTTTTGGGCGAGCCAGTCGGCATCTTCACGGTTGTCTTCAGGGCAAACACCAAGCAGTGCCAGCAAGCCGCGTCCAATGGATGAGTGCATTTGTTTGTTTATGGTGACCGAGGCGTGGGAAACGCGTTGAATGATGAGGCGCATTGCTTCTATCTGTTGATCTCCAACTCATCCACAAAAATAAAAGTTTCGCCACCGGCACCCGGATGCCACTCAGGCAACACGCCAAACTGGCTGGCTCGCATTTTTATATACCTTGCCCTAACCGGTTTAATGTAAGTGCTTAGTGTTTGTTTATGCGAACCCAAACTGTCTACCGGAACCCTATTCATCGTTCCGCAGTTGTTTGCCCAATTGCTTCCGTCAAGCGAAAAACTATAACTCACATTGCGGGGGTAAACAATCCAGCTGCGGGTGTCTTGTAAAAATCCGGCATGCAACGATGTAATGGTTTGAGCATCTTTTAAATCAATCAGCGCTTCGTATGGCTGTCCCTGTATGCCTTGCCAGTTGCCTTTTTGCCATTCTGCATCGCCGCGCACGCCGTTGCACAGCGCCTGTTCTCCACCACCGGTATATTGTGGGTGAAGCGCGTTTAAAACCTTAACCAACCAATTGTTAGGGCGTTTAAAAAAACAAGCCCTGGCTATGGAACCATCGATGTGTGAAGCCGAAATACACACACTCTGCTTTAACATTAAAGACAACTGCGGCCCCTCCGCGATCCATGATTTTTCGTCCAGGCTATCGCCTACTAAAGTCAGTTTAATGTTCTTGTCTGCGGCCTTTATTCCCATGTACATCAAACTATCAAAAGCAATGTCGGCAAATTCAAATACCGGCGCCGCTGCAATACTCTCCTTTACATCGGTTAAAAATGCGTTTACGGCGCCACTTCCCCAAGTGCCGGGCAAAACAGACATCACAAAAACCAACTTGCCTCCTTTAATTAACTCGCTGTGAGGCACATAATTCTTAGTCCATTTCTTGCCATTTAACAAAACCCCTCCAATGTAATTTCCTTTGCCTTTTTTGCTGATGCTCAGGCGTTTTCCATTTTCAAAATGAATGTCCGCTTTTTGAAACAACGGGTAGCCGATGCTATAACGCGCATCACCCGGACAAACTGGGTAAAAACCCATGCTGCTGAGCACATACCAGGCACTCATTTGTCCACAATCTTCGTTTCCGCTTAAACCATCGGGGCGGTTTTGGTACAAGGTTTCTAAAATCTGCTTTACCCTTTCCTGTGTTTTGTGGGGTTTGCCTGCTGTGTTATACAAATACGCAATGTGGTGGCTGGGTTCGTTTCCGTGGGCGTACTGACCAATCAACCCGGTAATGTCGGCCTGCTCGCGGCCGCTGGTTTTTGGCGAAGTGGTAAACAAACTATCCAACAAGGTTTCAAGGTTGTGCGGGCCCTGGCTTGCCATAGTACCCAGCCAGGTTTGCAAATCATGAGGCACTGAAAAACTATACTGCCAGCTATTGGCTTCGGTAAAATGGTTGTTTACCTCCTTCGGTTCAAACGGGCTTAGCCAACGGCCATAGCTCCGTGGGCGCATGTGGCCGGTTTTGGCATCAAATACATTTTTCCAGGCTCCACTGCGGCGATAAAAAACTTTTGCAAGGCTATCTTTGCCTAGCATTTCGGCCATTCGCGCTATACACCAGTCGTCGTATGCATACTCCAAAGTTTTACTCACCGATTCACTTTCGTTTTCCATGCTCAAAAAACCATAATTCATGTAATCATCCAGCCCAAACACCGGTTTTTGGGCAGTTTTTACGGCGACTTCCAGCAAGGCTTCAGCACTATCGGGCATAATGCCTTTGGCCATGGCATCGGCAATAACAGAAACAGCGTGGTAGCCAATCATACAATTGGTTTCATTCGATGCCAATTCCCAAACCGGCAGCCTTCCACTTTGGCGATACATACGCAAAAAGGTTTTCATAAAGTCGCGGGTGCGTTGCTGCTCTATTAGCGTGTAAAGCGGATGGGTTGCGCGGTATGTATCCCACAGCGAAAAAACGGAATAGTGATCGCCCTTGCCTTGGTGTTGTTTTTTGTCCATGCCTCGGTAAGTACCATCGGCGTCGCTAACCACATTGGGTACAATCATGGTGTGGTAAAGCGCTGTATAGAAAATGGCCTCCTGTTCCGGCGTTCCCTTTATCACAATCTTGCCCAATTGCTTTTCCCAATCTGTTTCAGTTTGTTTTTTCAGGGTTTCAAAAGCAGTTGCGTTGGCTTTGTTTTCGAAACCGCCGGACCTTAACCAGCCCGAAAAAGAAATGCCGGCATGGATGTAAATATCCTTGCTCGTTTCAGAAAAATAAATGGCTACACTTCTCTGTTGTTTTCCTTTTTGTTTTAGCACCACCGCTGAATCAGCGGGTGCAGAAAACCACAAATCAAAATAAAACTGCTGGTCCTCGGCCCAGGCCTTGCTAAATCGGTGTCCGTATACATGCATTTGGGTTTTACCCTCGGCAACCTGAGTGTTCAAAGCATCAAAATGCCCATCGGTGACAAAATCTCGGTGTTCAAGTTCAACCACAATCACCGGTTTTTTTCCCGGGGAAAAACGATAGTGGTGCATCCCTTCCCTGGTTCCGGCAGTCATCTCTGCAAACACGCCGTTGTTAAAAGTAACAGAATAATAACCGGGGCGGGCTGTTTCGTTTTTGTGCTGAAATGAAAGTGGCTGCAATCCAGGCCTGATGAGCAAATCGCCGTAGTCGGAAACGCCGGTTCCACTGAGGTGCGTATGCGAAAAACCGTAACAAATGCTGTCGTCGTAATGGTAACCACCACAACCATCCCAGCCATCCAGGCGCGTATCAGGGCTTAACTGCACCATGCCGAAAGGCGCTGTGGCGCCGGGGTAGGTGTGGCCATGTCCACCGGTTCCGATAAATGGATTGACTTTTTGCGTCAGAGTTTGGGCTTTCAATGAGCAAACCCAGCAAGTCAGTATGAAAACAAAATTCTTCACTTATTGCAAAGATGGGAAATTCCTGCGTGTTTAAGCGGAGAAATTGGGGTGGTTTGTGAAAAGTGAAATTG
>CANHCW010000140.1 GCA_947459165.1 Flavobacteriales bacterium | reverse complement strand
GATGACGCTGTAGCCGACCGTTTGGGTCGCATGAAAAGTGTGTTGAAAAATGTGCTGCGCCTGAGTGAAAAAGGGGAAGAAATGAGACAGCGACTTGACGCAGTGATTGAGGAAATAAAGGAACTTTCGCGTGATTTGGACCGAGAAGCAGCGCAGGCAGAAAGCAATCCTGAATTGCTGGAACAATTAAACACCCGCCTGGCCCGGCTTCAACTGCTGCTGCGCAAACACAACCAAAGTTCAGCAGCCGGTTTGTTGCAAACTTTGAATGAACTTGATGGACAATTGCTGGAATCGGGGCAAACAGATGAAAAAATTGTTCAACTGAAAAAAGCCATGGACGAAGCCTTTGAAAAGACAAAGGCCTTGGGAACCCGTCTGCACCAAAGCAGGGAAAATGCGGCGCAGCGATTGCTTGAACGAACCACACAACTGCTGCAAAAACTGGGTATGCCCCGGGCAGACATGCGCGCACAATGGAGCATGAATGAAGACAAACCCGGCATCAGCGGCATTTCAACATTGTCTTTGTTGTTCAGTGCCAATGCCGGCGCACCATTGCAACCCATTGATAAAATTGCGTCGGGTGGTGAAATGAGCAGAGTGAACTTTTGTTTTAAACGGCTGCTGGGTGAAAAGAAAAACCTGCCCACCCTGATTTACGATGAAGCCGACACCGGAGTTAGCGGTGAAGTAGCCGCCCAAATGGGTTTGATGATGCGGGAAATGGGTCGGCAGCATCAGGTAATTGCCATTACCCACCTCCCCCAGGTGGCTGCTGCCGGAAAAAGACATTATTACATTTACAAAGAAGACAATACCGACAGCACCGAAAGCAAAATGAAAATGCTGAACGATGCCGAAACCCTGGAACAACTGGCTGTTATGCTGAGTGGCGGCGAGCCGGGCATGGCTGCAAGGGCCAACGCCGCCGAACTACAAAAAAAATACGCGGTTTAAAACAACCCATCTGCCGAATTGCGGTTTGCCTCATACCAGGCATCCACACCAACGGCTTGTGTTGATGCGGCGCTGGTGGCCAGTAAATCGCAGCGTTCATTTTCAGGAATGCCAGCGTGGCCTTTTACCCATTGCATTTTGGGTTTGAACATGGTGTACAACTCGAGGAAAACCTTCCACAAATCGGGGTTTTTTACTTTAACCCAGCCTTTTTTCTTCCAGTTAAACAGCCAGCCTTCGTTTACGGCTTTGCATACATACTGACTGTCGGAGTGAATGATTACCGGAATTCCCGTTTGTTTGAGTTGCTGAAGTGCCCGAATGACAGCCAGTAACTCCATGCGGTTGTTGGTGGTGAGTCGAAAACCCTCCGACAACTCTTTGCGGTTTGGACCATACATCAGTACAGCGCCATAACCCCCTGGCCCGGGGTTGCCAAGTGCTGCACCGTCGGTGTATATGATTATGCCCTGAGCCACGCAACAAAATTGGGGCATGCGAGTCGTTACTCAAAACCAATGTGAACAAATGAATGTTATTGTTGAATAGTTTGTAAGTGTGTTAAACTGTATCCAAAATGACTTACCGCGGCCAATAGCTGTTTGGCGGTATTCAATTCTTAAATTTGCCGCGTGAACGCCGAAATCATTACCATAGGCGACGAATTGCTGATTGGACAAACCGTTGACACCAACAGTGCATGGATGGGCGCTGAGTTTTCGAAAATGGGAATTTCGATTGCCCGCAAAACGGCAGTGCAGGACAAGGCGAATGAAATAAAAACAGCCATTTCAGAAGCATTGAGTCGGTGTAACCTGTTGCTTGTAACCGGCGGACTGGGTCCAACCAAAGATGACATTACCAAAACCACACTGTGCGAGTTTTATGGTTGTGGTTACCGCCGTGATGAAGCTGTGGTGGCGCATTTGGAAGCACTTTTTGAGGCGCGAAACCGAAAACTGCTCGATAGCAACATTGGTCAGGCCGATTTGCCGGAACTGTGCGAAACCCTTCACAACCGAGTGGGAACAGCTCCCGGAATGTGGTTTGATGTGAACGGAAAAGTGCTGGTGAGCATGCCCGGCGTGCCCTCGGAAATGATGAACATCATGATTCATGAAGTGATTCCCAGATTGAAAAACCGGTTTCAATTCCCTGTTATTGTTCATAAAACGGCAGTAACGGTAGGCATTCCTGAAAGTTTGCTTAGCAAATTGCTGGAAGACTTTGAAAGTCGTTTGCCGGCGCACATCAAACTGGCCTATTTGCCATCTTTAAATATGGTAAAACTGCGATTAAGCGGCAGGGCAGAAAACAGCAATAATTTGCCTGATGAGATGGAAAAGTGGTTTAATGAATTGTGCCATATTTGCCGCAAGCATGTATTGTGCCGTGAGGATGAAATTCCCGCCCGGTACATGACCAGAAAGCTGATTGAAAAAAACCTCACATACACTTTGGCCGAAAGTTGCACAGGCGGTTTCATTGCCAATCAAATGATACAGGAACCCGGTGTTTCCAGAATTTTCAAAGGCAGCGTTATTTGTTATGCCAACGAAATTAAGATTTCAGAGTTGGGTGTTGATCCGCAAATCATTGAAACCCTTGGAGCAGTTAGTGAACCCTGCGCCGCGGCCATGGCCGAAGGGGCTAGAAAAAAATTCAGGACAGACATTGCACTGAGTGCCACAGGTATAGCAGGCCCGGGTGGCGGAACAACCGAAAAAAAGGTAGGACTGATTTATATTGGCCTTTCCACCCAAAACGGTACCCAAGTGCAGAAATTTCATTTGTTCGGAAACAGAGAGCAATTTATGGCCAGAGCTTGTAATGCGGCCATGTTGATGCTGAAGGACTGCCTGGAAAGAGAATTTTAACCTTCATTTTGGATATTTTTGTCAAATCCGGCCAATTTTTCTGGCATTTCTTGCAACCGAAACCAAATCATGCGTTCTTTGTAAAAACAAGCAATCCAATAAATTAAAAGATCATTCCTTGAATGAAGTCCTGCTTCGCCTCAAATAAAATAAAACTTGTTCTTGCCTTAACAGCTTTGGGAAATTGTATGACAGGTTTGAAGGCGCAACAATTGGCTGATAACAGGCTTTCAGAAACTCCAGTTTTTATTAAAAACGAAGGTCAATGGGACGATGAATCGCTATTTCACTTTAGTCAGGGGCATTTCAGGGCTGTTTTTTTAAAAGACCGCATTCAATACGGTCTTGCCAGATTGAAAAACCCAGAGGCAGCTGAAAACTTAGGCAAGCTTAGTACAGTTGCACAGGAACCGGAAAACCCGGAGTATATAGTGCAGGTATGGGAAATAAAGTACAATGCAGCCAATGCCTTTCTCTATGAGGCAACAAAACCTCAGGAATCAAATATTGGCTACCTAAACCAAAACACAGGGGGACGCATTCTATACCCTCAGTTATTCGCCGGCTTAAGCATTAAAAATCTTTATCCGGGGGTTGATGCAGAATTTAAAATTGATGAAGCGGGCAAGTTGAAAATTGATTATCGGTGCGCAAGTTCAACCCATGCCGGGATGATTAATTTCAGCATTACCGGCTTCGACAAAACCTATCTTAATTCAACGGGCAGCATTTGTATGCAAAGTCGCTACGGCGTTGTAACAGATAGTATTCCTGCCAGTTTCTCGGGAGATGGTTTTACAAAACCCGTGCCTGTCGCTTATCGGCAAATACAACCCAATACTTTCGGTTTAAACATTGAAAAAAATGCCGCTGATATAAACAGCCCACTGCTGATTGACCCATTTTACCTTGATTACAGCACATATTTTTATGGCAATCAAGTTAGCGGATGGACCTATGTTTACGATGTAGAGGTTGATGAGAACAACAATTCTTATGTAACGGGATATACCACTGACAAATACCCGGGCACTCCCGGTACTTATGATACCACATTGAACGGGTCAGCAGACGGTTTTTTGGGTAAAATACCCTCATCAGGTGGCAAACCAATTTATGTAATTTATTTGGGTGGCTCCAACACCGAATATTCTTATTCTTTGGCGGCAACCAATAAAGGCGACTGTTTTGTAACCGGGTATTCCTATTCATCAGATTATCCTACAACAAATGGAGTAATTGAAACCACACGACCATCATCAACAAGTTATACAAGCTTTGTAACCGGTATAAAAAGCGATGGCAAATCGTTAATTTACTCAACATACCTAAAAGGTTACAATTGGGTTATTGATGTTAATGAAACAGGACAGGTTTATATTGCTCCCTACGGAGACAATCCATATCCAATCACCAGAAATATCAATCCCCCGGGACAGGTTGGTGGCGGTTTTGAAGCCAATGTGATCAGGTTGAATGCATCGGGCTCGGCCATTTTGGATTGTGTGGAATTGACCGGTTCAGGCACTGAATATGTTTATGGACTTTCGGTTGACAAGAAAAATCAGGTGTACGCAGCGGGCTGGACAAACAGTGATAACCTGCCTGTATCATACGGTCAGAAGAACTTCGGTGGTGTTTACATGGGAGGCAGTTACGACGGATTCTTATTTAAAATTGATTCCGCATTTACAAAATACCTGATTGCCAAATACATTGGTACCAAGGGATACGATTATTTATCGGGAATTACTGTAAATGATGATGAGGAAATTTTCATACAAGGAATAGCCGGAGCCAATGACTTACCCGCTGCTACAAACGGTTTCCCCGGCGGAAGTTCCGCATTCATCATGCGCATCTATAAAAATGGGGCATTTCCCAGATGGACAACTTACATAACTACCAATACATATGCCTGGAGGCAACGCCTCACTATTAGTGCAAAAGATGAAGCAGTATTTGGAGGTACTACCTGGAGTACAACACTTCCTGTTACCTCAGACGCATTTCAAAAAACCAATAAAGGAGGCGCAGATGGTTATGCCGGTAAAATTGGAATTGACGGTTCAATTAAATACCTGACCTATTTTGGCGGTTCGGGAACCGATTATTTGTTTGCCGTTCAAGCCAAAAGAATTGGTTGTGTTTCTCACCTGATCATGGGTGGCTACTGCGGTTCTAACAACTTTCCACTAAAAAATGAATGGAAAAGCACTCCAAGAGGAGGTTTCTTTTGGACCGGAGCCGTTATAAAATGGCGCGATACATTGAAAGTAGATCCCATTGACCTTGGACCCGATGTTTTAAACTGCGACCGAAATTATCGCATCATTGAGGCAGGCAATCCAGGAGCCAGTTATCGATGGCAAAACGGCGATACTTTCAGCTATTTTATTGTTCAAAAACCGGGTAAATATTGGGTAACGGCAACATACGGATGTGGTTCAAAATCGGACACCATCATTTTCAAAATTGCACCCAGCGCCAAACCCTGGATGCCCAAAGATTCCCTCATTTGCAATCGCTTTGGCGCCCTGCTCGACGCACGAAATGATACAATTAAAGGCATTCGTTACAAATGGAACACAGGTGACACAACCCGAACAATCTTGGCTTCCAAAAGCGGATTGTACAAAGTAGAAATGTGGACTCCCGTGTGCAACTGGCGGTATGACAGCATTTATATTACCAAACTCTACACTCCAAAAGTCGGAATAAACACAAATGACACCCTTCTTTGCCTTCCCTTTAACATTAAATTAAAGGCTGGAACTGATACCATTCAGGCTCAATACCTCTGGAACCGGAGTGATACACTTCCTGAAATCAGTACCAAAAAAGCAGGTTTGTTCAGGGTAAATATGAGCAATAAGTGTGGGACGCTTGCCGATTCGGTTCTCATCAAATCCGATTCCGCAGAAACCATACGCTACACAACCGATACCCTGCTGTGCGATCAAGACAGTTTTGTAATTGAAAGAACAAAGTCTTCCGTCAATACAATTTTTCGCTGGAACGACGGCAGTAAAACAGCACGAAAAATCTTCAAACAATCCGGTGTTTATTGGGTAAACATCAGCAATTCCTGCGCATCATACAGCGATACGGTAAAGGTAAAATTCCGAAAAAAACCACAACCACTTTCACCGGTCAGTTTTCTGTGGTGCGATACCCTTAAATTGTATCAGGTCATCAGCAACAATTCATTCGCCCGCATAACCTGGAGCACAGGTGACACCGGATT
>CANHCW010000139.1 GCA_947459165.1 Flavobacteriales bacterium | reverse complement strand
CTGAGAACGCACAACTGCGCCTGCAATAAATTCCCGGCCAAGCTGGAAAATTTACAGTCCTTCAACCTTAATCTGTTTCCCAACCCTGCCGACAACCGCATTTCGGCTTTCGTTCAAGGCGAAGTGAAGAACATCACCATTTCCGATGTAAGCGGTCGCAAAACAGCCATTGCCGTTGAAACCACCCGTCAAAACGGATTCGTTCTCATTCATGCCAACCTTGAAAAACTGAGTTCAGGCTTGTATTTGGTTTCTGCCACCGACCATTTGGGCAGAACCTACAGCGGCAGATTCCAGAAAAAATGAGAAAATCTTCCCTGCTGTTCGCCCTCATTATGCTTTGTTCGGCCGCTTTGGCCCAAAGTAAAATTGTAGGCAAGGCAGTCGATGCACTCACAGGCGAAGGTTTGCCTGGTGTGCTAATCAATACCCGCGCAGTTTCTGCCATAACCGGCGTTGATGGCAGTTTCACCCTTGATTTACCTCCGGGAAATTATGTTCTTAAGGCCACACTGGAAGGGTACAGCAGCGATTCATTAAATATCATGGCCGACCGCAATGTTGTTCCAAACATTGTTTTCCGGCTCGAAAACCAAAGCACCGAGGTACAGGCCATTCAAATTACGGCTTCCATCGCCAAAGACCGCCGCACACCCATTGCATACAACAATCTCACAGGTAAAACCATCAGCGAACAGTTGGGCAGTGCCGACATGCCGATGCTTCTGAACAACACTCCCGGGGTTTATGCCACCCAACAAGGCGGCGGTGCCGGTGATGCCCGCATTACCATTCGGGGTTTCAATCAGCGAAACATTGCCGTGATGATTGATGGTATTCCTGTTAACGACATGGAAAACGGCGAAGTGTACTGGAGCAACTGGTTTGGTTTAAGCGAAGTAACTGCGGTTACGCAAGTACAACGCGGTTTGGGTAGCAGTCGAATTGCCAACCCTGCCGTAGGTGGAACCATGAACATCATTACACGCGGTTTCTCCAATAAATTCAAGGCTTCTGCCAGTATTGAAACCGGCGATTCCCGGTACAGAAAGTACTCTGCTACCATCAACACCGGTAAAATGAAAGGCAATTGGGGCGGTATTTTCAGCTTTACCCGTAGAAGCAGCACAGGATATGTAGATGCCCTTTTCGATGACATGTACAGCTACTATGGCAGACTTGAAAAACGCTTTGGCAAGCGCAGCACCATTTCCATTACCGCTTTGGGAGCCCCGCAAAGTCACGGCCAACGCAGTTTTCGCGCCCGCCTAAGCCTGTACGACAGGGCTCTGGCTGAAAAACTGGGCATGGATACCGTGGTAGGCAATATGCCTGTAAACCAAGGGCGCAAGTACAATCAACACTGGGGCTGGTTGCAGGAAAATTCAGTAAGCGATGCCGGCGATACAAGTTTTGCAGACCGGTACCGCAAAAATGAAAGGGTAAATCAATTCCATAAACCACAGATTTACATCAAACACGATTTCAAACCTTCTGAAAGAACCTTAATCAGCACAACCGTTTATATGTCGGTGGGGACAGGCGGTGGCACACAGGCCAAAAAAATAAATCAAACAGGCACTTATGGTTTGTACAACATGCAGAATGTTTGGTGGGCCAATACCAGGGGTACTGCTTTTGTTCCCAACCCTGACCCCACTTACAGTGCCACGGACCTGCGTTCTTTCGGAATATTGCAGCGCAATGTCAACAATCACAAATGGTATGGCGCAATCAGCACTATCAATCACAAAATCAACAGAAACCTCACCTTTACAGGTGGAATTGATCTGCGCACATACAGGGCTCAGCACTACAGGGAGGTTTATGACCTGATTGGCGGTGACTATTTTATTCCGGATAACGGCGAACTTGATCCCAACAGAAAAGATTTGCTCTACCGCAAGGGAGACAAATTCGGATTCAATTACGATGGGCTGGTTCGCTGGGCCGGCACCTTTGCCGAAATGGAATTTGTAAAAGGAAGAACCTCGGCATTCATCAATGCCAGTGCCACCAATTCATGGTATAGACGAATTGATTTCTTCCGATTGGTCAATGGCGCTGAAAAAGTTTCACCTTGGGTAAGCCGTCCGGGAGCCACCTTCAAAACAGGTATCAACCGCAACCTCAGCAGGCATTTCAATTTATTCAGCAATCTTGGCTATCTCAATCGTCCCACTCGATTCAACAATATTTTTAACAACCAAAATAATGTAGTTAAGGAAGCGAGAAATGAGATTGTGTATGCCTGGGAATCCGGAATGGGTTTTAAAAGCCGGGTTCTAAGTGTGGATGTAAACACCTACTACACCTATTGGCAAAACCGACCTTCCAATTTTTTACCCTCTTATACCGATGCTGAAGGAAACTTGTTCTCCTTCAATATCAATGGCATGAAAGCAAGGCATTTGGGTGGCGAATTGTCGGCGGCGATTAAACCCGGCAATGGCATCACCATTCAATCTGCGCTGAGTTTGGCAGATTGGCAATGGAGATCGGGCACCCGCACCAACATTCTCAACGATGTGGGCGACTCGGTAGGCATTGTTGATTTTGATGCCACCGGTGTACATGTGGGTGATGCTGCCCAATGCCAATGGGCATGGAATATTCGCTGGGAACCCTCACTGCTGAAAGGCGCCTACATTTCAGCGCAATATGTAAGGTTCTGGAAGCACTTTGCCGACTTCGACCCCATTTCACTGGTGGGCAACTACAAACGAACAGAATCTTTCCGCATCCCTGCCTACTGGTACTTGAATTTGTCTGCAGGTTATACCTTTGTAAGCAAGGCCAAAATGCAAATTTCCATTTACGCAAACTGCCAGAATGTTACTAACAATCTCTACATCAGCGACGCACAGCACCGCAGAATAGACGACAACCCCGCCAATACCTTTAAACCCACCAACCTTGAAGTTTTTGTTTCACCGGGCTTCCGCTACACAACAGGACTTCGCATCAATTTCTAAAAAAGTACAATGAAAAAAGCAATCCTATACACCATTCTGCTTGCTACCATTACCGGTGCCAAAAGTCAGGCTTCTCTCCCCACATCATGGGATATGAGCAATGCTGCATCGCCCCCTGTCGGCTGGAGCTATGATTTAAACAAAGTAGTCGGCAACCTGGTTTACACAAGCGCAGGATTTTTCAATTCTACACCACAAGCACTTCGACTGGATGGCGCCGGTGAGTACCTCACCATCAATTTTGCAGGCCGCGCCGATACAGTCGAATACTTCATTAGAACCAACCCCGGATCGGATCCAGGTACTATTTTCAACATTGATGAAAGTGCCGACGGAACTACCTGGACAAATGCCAGAAGTTATAACAAGAACCTGCCCCAAGCCATGACGAAGCACATCGTTAGGTTGAATTCGAGCAGCAGATTCGTTCGTTTCTTTTTTCAAACTAAATTTTCCGGCTTCAATATTGCGTTGGACGATGTTGTTGTAAAACCTGCAGGGCCTTCAGCGTCTCCCGAAATTGTGCTGCTGGACGGAAGCAACACTTTGATTAACAACGGAAATCTGAAACCCGGAAATTCTGCTTTATTCCCAATTACCATTAAAAACCAAAGTATCCTTTCAACCTTGCGCATCGATTCAGTGCGTTTCAGCGGTTCAGGGGCAACTTATTTCAAGGCCGGTGGCGTTCCGGATACCCTTGCGGCAAAATCACAAAAAAACATGCTGTTGCAAGTGATTGGTGCGCCTGCAGGTTCTTTAAAAGCCACCATGTCTGTTTACAGCAACGACGGTGAGGGCAACAACTTGTTTAAGCTTAATATTTATGCTATCAGCGGAAGCTTGGCAACCGAGCCTGCGGCAGTTCCCGGCATCAGTTTTAATACTGTTCGGTCTTGGCAAATCAAAGCTTTGGCCAGTGTTACCAATGCTGAAAATGTGCTGGTGCTGGTTTCTAAAGACAGCATTATTGAAACCCCCACCGATGGTGTTGCCTACGAAAAAGGCACCTACCTGGGCAAGGCCAGGGTTGTGGCATCCGGTTTACCCGGTGAATACCGCATTGATCAAATTGTGGCCAACACCAAATATTTTGTAAAGGTTTTTTCATGGAACGGTTATGATAAATACTGCAATTACAATCAAGCTGGGTTCGCTATGGATAAAACCACCACACCCGGCCTCAATGCAGGCTCATACTATAGCACATTGAACCCCGCAGCATCAACATTTGTGCAGGATTTAAGAAACAAAGTTCGTCCCCATTTTCAGATTTTTTACAGCAACTACGCCAACACCATCGTGGAAGATTTCCTTTCATATGACACCACTTCAGGTAAGCGGGTTTTAAGCTGCACTTACAGCGGATACAGACATTTGTATGCCCCCCCGCTTATTTGGGATACAATGAGCCGCGAACATGCTTACCCCCAAAGCTGGATGCCTTATCCTTCAACCGTGGTTACCGATAGTGCATTTGGAACCGATTTGTTCTCACTGTTCCCGGTTAACCAAAATAAAGCCAATGCCGTAAGAAGCAATCTGCCTTACAACAACCTGAAAGAAGTAACTTATCAGTTTTTAACAGGAAAAATGGGTAAAGATAGCAGCGGAAATATGGCCTACGAACCACCCGACCATGTGAAAGGCATGGTTGCTCGGGCCTGTTTCTACACCTGCGCCACTTATCACACAGCGACCAAACCCTTCACCCTGCCCACTTCAAACCAGTTTATTAACGACCTTCAGGATCAGGTTGTACTTAAACGCTGGCATCAGAAATTCCCACCGGATAATTATGAAATGGCCCGTCAGGAATATGTAGCATTCAAACAAAATAACCGTAATCCGTTCATCGATAATCCGGGTTGGGTTTGCTACATCGATTTTCGCAACATGAGTCATGTTCCCAGTGGCGACTGCAGTCAGTTTAATTATGTAAAACCACAAATCAAAACAGTCGACTTATCAGTGATGCCCAACCCAACAACCGACATTATGCATATTGACCTGTCTGCTTTTTCCAAAACAGCCACCGATTGGTCGTTAATGGATGTTACCGGAACATCGTTGATGGAAGGAAAAACTTCAAACAATACCCTTCAGCTGAACCTGAACAACCTACCTGCAGGTGCTTACCTTTTCTATGCAAAAGGAGCTGCAGCCCACGGTGCGGTGAAAGTTGTGAAACAGTAAAAAGTAAAACACACCTGAAAAAGCCCGGCATCAGTCGGGCTTTTTCGTTTAGTAACTTGCTTTCAATATGCTTTTGGCATAATATTCGCATCAAATAAACATGATGCCTCCGGTTTTTACTGCCATTGTTGTTCTGGTTTCATCTTTGTTTGCCAGGCCGGCTGATGATGCCTCTAAAATGGCTGAACTGTTTAAAAAAGCCGATTCCGAAAGCATTTCCGCCAGTTTTAGCCCCAGCCTGCAGCTTACCACCCCCGGAAAACAGGGAGTGTACAGCAAAAGTCAGGCAAAAATGATTCTCAGCGAATTTTTTAGCGCCAATAAACCCTCGGCTGCCAAGGTTACCCAGCAGGGCAAAAGCGAAAATGGTGCGCATTTTCTGGTTATCAGCCTCAGCACCTCGACGCAGGAATTTAAAACCACCCTGTTTTACAGAGGCAGTGGCGCAGGAATGCGAATTCACGAACTCAAGATTGAGAAATAACCATGAACTTTGTGGCGGATGAATTTCAGAACACCTGAGATCCGCGAACTGATTGTTCGTTGTATCGACGAAGACCGCGGCGACGGAGACCATTCCTCCCTTGCCGGCATACCCCAGGGAACCCAAGGGCAATCACGTATTTTACTGAAAGAAAACGGCGTGGTAGCTGGTCTTGAACTAGCCGGTGTAATTCTTGAAACCATTGACCAAAACATCGTTTTCACTACGCACCACCGCGACGGAGAACATTTGCCCGCAGGAACCTTACTTGCTGAAGCATCCGGCTCGGTGCACTCTTTGCTTTTGGCCGAAAGACTATTGCTTAATTTTATGCAAAGACTTTCCGGCATTGCCACCCAAACAGCAGCTATGGTGAAACTGACAGAAGGGTATAAAACCAAGGTACTGGATACGCGCAAAACCACTCCCGGACTT
>CANHCW010000138.1 GCA_947459165.1 Flavobacteriales bacterium | reverse complement strand
CGAAATTGAAAATAGCAAAGGCAATATCGTGGTTTCGGATTACGAACATTTATTTAAAAGCTGCTTAATAAAAATGACGAGTGCCAAATACGGCCTTTAACACCCAATATCGATGGAAAAAAATATCGCTAACCACCGGCAATTATTAGTCGAAAATCCTGCTAATTTCAACAAACTGCCTACCGCCCAGCAGTCCAATCCCGACTTCATTAAAACCCTGCTTTGCAGAACTTTTAATGAATACATTGAGTATGAAAAACCGTCTTCAAAATGGGCAGTTCGTTCTCTTTTCGGCTGTCTTGAATTTTTTAAGTACACCCCGCCGGCTATTCAAAACAACACCGAGCTGATTCAAAAATGCATTCCCCGTTGTTCCGGTTATTTATACCGCTATCTCAGCCCAGCCGTTAAAAACAACCCCGATCTTTTCATTTTCGCTGCCAAATACGCATCGTCAAAACACATTTGGAAATTGGCAAATCGATACCTCGCCAAAAATAACCTCAGCCATCATCAGTTGTTCGATTATGGAACATTTAGTCAATTCATAGAGGTTCAAAGCATACTTGCTCCCGACGACAGTGAAAAAACATTGCCTTTTTTGGCCGAAAAATCGGTTGTCCTTAAAGCAATTCCGCATCAGCCCCAGCTCTTCAGCCGTTTAAACAAAACACTTCAAAACAATCCGGCAGTGGCACGAGCCGCCATTAAACGGTCCCACCTCATGTTCAATTGTGCAGGCATAGCTGTAAAAGACAATGCCGCCGCCGTGATCGATTATGTCATAGCCGAAGCACAGTATTACCACGACAGCGATGACTTTGTCGGTTTTTACTGGGATCAAATCAGCGCACGATTGCGCAATAGCAAGCGGTTTTACCTTCAGCTGTTAAAAAAATGTTCTTCGGCCATAGAAAAAAAGCAGGTTAGGGGGCTCATATCGCGCAATTTGCTTTCTAATCTCATTCAGCTTGCACCCCAATCTATCGCTGCCGATCCGCAGGTTCAGGCCTTCCTAAAATAAATCCTAGTAACGCATTTTTACATTGCTGGCCGGCATGGCCATTTCATAAATTTTTTCAATCGGGCCTCATCCGGCCATTCGCTGTAGGCCGGCATCGGTTTGCGGGCGTTTGCTCCGGCTGCGGGGGCTTCCTGCCGGTCGCCTCCTCGCGCGGGCAACCGCAACCGCCTCACTCGCCGGCGCTGCCGCTGCTGTCCGGGGCAGGAAATAAAAATCAATAAAATCAAAAGCCCTTTCGATTATTTATAATCAAAAGACAGCCCCAAAAATGGGTCAAAAAAGCAATGCCAGTTGCATATTATTTCCATCAGGTAAGAAAATATTTGTAATTTGGTTGCGCCAATAAGCAAGTTTTATCCACCCACTTCAAATTCAAAACTCAATATGCATGCCTTGCTCTATAAACTTGTTTCCCGGTCTAGATATTGGATTCTTATTCTTTGTATGAATGCGGGTCTGACCGCGACAGCTCAGCCCTTCGCTAACCTGGAATCAGGAGCATGCTATACAGGAATGAATGACATTCGCAACGGCAGTAATGGAACATTAGTTTCTCTTAAAAATGATTTTCAGACCGCAATAAGTCCATTTTTCAGACTGCGCGCCGGATACATCTTAAATAAAAAAAATCACTTTTCAATTCTTTATGCTCCCTTAAAAATTGTGACAACCGGAACAATAGAAAAGGATATACTGTTTGATGGGAAAAACTTTAAAGCGAATATGCCTATTGAAGCTGTATACAAGTTTAATTCTTATCGCTTCACCTACAATCGAAACATTGTATGTAAAGACAATTTTAAATTTGGCTTGGGATTATCGGCAAAAATTAGAGATGCGGGCTTCTCTTTGAAGAACAGTGAATTTACACAAGAAAATTTTAGCATTGGTTTCGTACCGCTTATCAACCTGATTGCCAATTGGGATATTTCTCAAAAAATGGGTGTTGATTTCTTTGGAGAAGGCCTGGCTGCCAGTAAAGGCAGAGCAATTGACCTTTCAATATCCGGAAGGTATAGTTTCTCAAAAAACCTACAAGGAAACATCGGCTACAGACTGCTTGAGGGTGGATCAAACGGAACCAGTCGATATAATTTTATTCAACTTCATTTTGTCTTCGCAAGTTTAAATTACTCATTTGCAAACACAACAAAGCGTAATAATCAATGAATTCTGGTGTTTTTAAGTTAATGGTTAAGCATGCTGTTTTAATATTGTGCAGCTCAACCTGCCCATAATACATACAAACCTGAATCACCCATGAAAGTAAAATCAATTTTTATCAATCTTCCGGTTTCGGATATACCAAAAACGCGTGAATTTTGGACAAAACTGGGGTTTGCCTTTAATGAGCAATTCTCCGACGAAAACGCACTTTGCCTGGTGCTGAACGATGGATTGATGTATTCAATGCTCATTTCGCACAACCTGTTTAGTACATTCACAAACAGGCCCATTGCAGACGGTACAACAACTCAGGTACTCACTGCGCTTCAAGTGGAAAGCAAAGAAGCAGTGGATTTAATCGTGAAAGTTGCCCTTGAAAACGGCGCAACGCGCTACAAAGAAAGTGTTGACCACGGCTGGATGTATTATGATAGCTTTGCAGATCTTGACGGTCACCAGTGGGAAATTATGTATACAAATCCTGTGCAAACACAACCATAATCCGTAACCAGTGGTGATCTAAAATATCCTAAAATATTCATGTTTTTTAAAAGATGAACCAACCCAAAGTAATACTTTACATAGCAGTCAGTGTAGATGGCTACATCGCCAAGCCGGGTGATGATCTCAGCTTTCTTTCCATGGTCGAAAAAGAAGGTGAGGACTACGGATACACGGCTTTTATGCATGATGTTGACACCGTTATCATGGGCAGAAAAACCCATGACTGGGTGGTAAAGGCGACAGGTGCATTTCCCCATCAGGATAAAAAAGTATTTGTGATCACCCGAACCCCCAGGCCCGCCATGGAAGAAACCACATACTATAATGGAGATTTGGTGGAGCTGATCAAACAAATCAAGAATCAGGGCGGCCAGAATATTTTTTGCGATGGAGGGGCTGAAATAGTAAGGACCTTCTTACATCATGACCTCATTGATGAATGTGTAATATCCATCATTCCTGTATTGCTGGGCGGTGGAAAAAGATTGTTCATGGAAGATGGCTATGCAGAGAAAAATCTTGAGTTGCTCAATGTAAAATCTTATGAAAAGGGCTTGGTGCAATTGCATTACCGTCGCACACGCTAGTTAAAGGCCTGCTGAAATAAAAAGCCCCTTTAGCCTATACCGATATTCAGGGATTAAATCAGCTCAAGCTATTTATTGATTTGGCTCTCCTTGTTTTAAATATGCAAATGATCGCCCGGCTCAGATCACCGTTATTTTTTTACCTCTTTCTAAAAAAACATAATAGATAAAACATTTGTTTACAATAAAAACTGGGTTTTGTGAGGCTGTCTAAAGTCATAATTGTATTTTGTCTGTTGGTTAACAACCATGGTCTTTGGGCCCAAAAACAAGCGCATATTTGGCATTTTGGTGATAGTATAGCACTTGATTTCAGTAGTGGAAATCCGGTTCAGGTTACAGGAAGTGCCATGCAAACTTTTGAGGGCTCTGCTTCCTATTGCGATTCCCAGGGCAATTTGCTTTTTTATACCAATGGCGGAGGTCGCGAACCTTCGTTTAGCGGGCAGGATGGCGGTCATATCTGGAATAGAAATAATGCTGTCATGTACGATATGCAGGGAACAAAAGGCGGGGGATTTAGTGCAGCACAATCTTCTGTCATTTTTGAAGCTCCGGGTCAAACTGGAATTTATTATGTTTTCACCATGGATGAAATCGAGCATTATATTGGTGCATCTCCTGCTGTCCTTGCAGCCCAGCCATTGGGTCGCGGACTTCGATATTTTAAGGTGGATATGAATTTAAATGGCGGCCTTGGTGGTGTAGCGCTTGCAGATCAGCCGGTTTACCAACCCTCCATCGAAGGACTTTGTGCAATTCGCCATGCCAATAAAAGAGATTATTGGATACTGATAAATCAGGATTCTACAGGCATAGGTGTTTACCGGGTAGCACCATCAGGCGTCAGTTTTGTAAGTAATTACAAGGCTGTTGGAGGGAATGGCGGCATCATTAAAGCATCGCCTAATGGAAGAAAAATTCGAATTTCTCGATATTTACTGGATTTCGACAATAATAGTGGTGTTATTTCAAATCCAGTATTATTCAGCAATCCCGGCGAGCAGTTTGAATTTTCACCCAATAGCAGATTTCTTTATGAAATTTCGAACTCTTTCGTTTTGAAATACAACTTACAGGCAGCATCAATTCCCAATTCTGCAACATCTATTGGAACAATCAATAATGGTAATGGAGCCACAATCGGTCAAATGCAACTGGGCCCTGATGGTAAGATTTATTATCTGACCCCAAACCCGGGTCAAAATTTGGTTACACTGGCAAGAATCAACTGTCCTAATAGTTCAAATGCAGCTTTGCAACCGGTAGTTTTAAATTTACCCGGTGCATTTTTGGGCTTGCCTAATTTTCCAGCCTGGCTATTCGAAAATTACGACTCAACATTCGTTTCATTAGGACCTGATACTGTAAAACTGTGCGATTTTGGTGGATCCTATACTTTAAATGCACTTAATCCCGGAGCAACATACCAGTGGTCAAATGGGGCAACCACTCAATCCATTACAGTAAATACTCCCGGAACTTATTCGGTTACTGTCTATGGACCTTGCGGTGTTGGAACAGATCAAATTGTAATTGTAAACTGCGATTCAATCGTAAATCCAGATCGTGACAGTACTATAGCAGATTGTAGATTGTTTGTTCCAGGCGCATTTACTCCTAATGCTGACGGGATTAACGACATTTTTACGCCGGTTTCTACCTGCAAGTTCGAAAATTACCGGTTGCTTGTATTTAACAGGTGGGGACAGCAAATATTTGAATCACAATCTGCTACAGCCGGTTGGGACGGTAAGCTGAATGGTGTGCAATGCCCGTCGGGGCTATACGTATATCTGCTGAAATACAAAACCTTCCTTAAGCCAGTCAGACAAATGTCCGGCACCTTTATGCTTCTGGAATGAAGCGAAAAGCACTGACAACCTACTTGAATTGCAGCCGATTGAGCTATGTATCCTTGCATAATGCCAAACCAAAACAATACATTAAACAGGATTGTTTCCAATTTAGCCTATGTGATATAATGAAATTTCCTGTAGTCATATTCATGTGTTTTTTATTCGGTAACATCAATGCTCTCTGGGCCCAAAAACAGAACAATCAATGGCGTTTTGGTAGCAATGCCGGCATGGATTTTAATGTAAATCCACCGAGCTATGTTGGTGGTTCTGCAATACAGGTGAGTGAGGGATGTGCCTCGGTGGCGGACCGAAATACGGGCAGACTGTTGTTTTACACAGACGGAGTGCGCGTATGGGATTCTACCAACACCATTATGCCCAATGGGTCCGGCCTTTTGGGAGGTTCACCGGTTTTATTGTCTTCCACCACCGCTGCGATTATTGTTCCCAAACCCGGAAGTTCTCATCTGTATTACATCGTAACCATTGATGAAGGTTCTTCAGGGCAAAGCAATCAGGGCCTGCGTTACAGTCTGGTAGACATGAAGCTGAATGGAGGAAAGGGAGATGTGGTGGCTACCCAGAAAAACATACTGCTTCTCACCACCAATACGGAAAGGGCAGAAGTGATTCCCGCTGCCAATTGCAACGAATTTTGGGTTGTTACTAACAGAATTCCCAGTGACAGTTTTTTTGCCTTTCGCCTAACTGCTGCTGGCTTTCAGCCAAAACCGGTTGTTTCATTGGTTGGGGCGGGGCACGGGGCAGGTTCGGGTCATTTGAAGGTGAATCGGCAATTCAATAAACTGGTATGCTGTAACTTCTTTGACCAATCCATAGAAATGTATAATTTTAACAACGCCACTGGTGTTTTATCAAATTCCATTTCCTGGAAGTTGGCAGTCTCCGGACTCGCCTACGGGTTTGAATTTTCACCCAATGGCAAATTTCTTT
>CANHCW010000137.1 GCA_947459165.1 Flavobacteriales bacterium | reverse complement strand
TTCTTCTCAAACAACTGCTCTTTGTCCACCTTTTTTACCTTATCTCCGTCAAAAAGCGTTTTGGCAATGGCCATGCCGGGTGCAGAAATAACTTCGTCGCCTTCTTTTAACCCGTCGGTAATTTCAAAGTAATCCAAATCCTGAATGCCGGTTTTAACCTTTACCGATTTGATGGTGCCGCCATTATAAAGAAATACCCAGGTTCCTTTTGTATCGTCGGTTTTCACCGTTTCCTTCTCCTGGTTTTTGCCGTTTTTCTCTTCCTTCTTTGCCGGATTGCGGGTGCTGACCGTGGAGATAGGAACACACAGCACATTTTTGCGCGTAACGGTTTTAATGTCAACGGTGGCAGTCATGCCGGGGCGAAAAGGCTGCTTGCGGCCCACACCCAGATCTGCATAGCTTTGGGGTAAAATGCGAACCTTCACCGTGAAGTTTGTGACTTGATCAGTGAGGAGTTGGGCAGAATTGAACTTGGCACTGTTGGCGATTTCGGTAACCACACCTTTGAAAGTTCGGTCGGTGTAGGCGTCAACCTTAATGTCAGCGCTGTCGCCGTTTTTTAATCGCACAATATCGTTTTCATTCACATTGACTTCCACCTCCATGATGTCGAGGTTGCTGATGCGCATAATTTCTGTTCCGGCCATTTGGGCTGTTCCTACTACCCGTTCGCCTTTTTCGCTGTTCATTTGGGTAACTATGCCACCATTTGGGGCATATATGGAAGTTCTGCCCAGATTTCGCTTGCCTTCCTCAAGGCGGGCGGCGGCACTGGCTGCAGTGTACTTGGCTGCCAATGCGTTTTTGTCTGCAGAAATCACATCGGCCTTGGCAATTTCATACTGCACTCTGGCCTGATCCCATTCCTGTTCACTGATTACCCTTTGTTCGTAAAGCTGTTTTTGTCTTTTGTAGTTGGCTTCTGCCTGTATTAATGATGCTGCGGCTCTTGCTTTTTGAGCCTCACTACCGGCCATACCTGCGCGGGCATTGTCCAAATTGGCAGAAAGCTGACTGATGGTGGTTTCGTACAACTCGGGATTGATGCGCAACAGTAATTGCCCTTGTTTTACACTGTCGCCCTCTTTTACGGCCATTTCAATAATTTCACCACTCACATCGGCACTGATTTTCACCTCGCTTTCGGGTTGAATTTTACCACTTACACTGACAACTTCAGTGATGCTGCGGCGAATAACTTTATCGGTAGCAACCCGGTTTTCCGTTTTGCGCCCACCGCACATTCTTATGCCAATTACAAGCAGGACAATGATTCCTACTGAAATCCAAATCAGTTTTTTGCGTTTCATTCTTTGTTACAATTTGAGTTCTTTGCCCATGTAAAAATCCAATATCATGCGGCGGAAGATGTATTCATATTTTACCGAGGCCAGATTCAGCTTTGCGTTTGTTTCGTTGGTGCGTGCAAGTTGCAGTTCATACACATTGGACTGACCTGCATCGAAGCGTTTTTGCACGAAATCGGCATTCTTCTTTTGGGCATCCGTGGCCTCAATAGCAGACTGGTAGCGCTTTTCTGATGCGTTGTAATTGTTGTAGGCACTCACCACTTCGTTGTACAGATTTTGCCGGGCTCTTTCTGCCGTGAGTTTGGCTCTTTCTTCGTCCAGTCGGGACAGTTTGAAATTGGTTTGGTTGCGAAGTTTGCCGTAAACAGGGTAGCTTAGGTTAAAACCAAGCGACTGCCCGAAGTTGTCTTTGATTTGCTTATTGAAGGCAATGGTTTGCAAGGTGTAATTGATGTCGGGTGCTTCCACAATATCGTTTGTTCCCTGCACCCTTCCAATGGGTTGAAACCCATTGAACACTGTGTTTGAAATAAATTTTGCATTGCTTGAATAAACCGTGCTGATATTGCCTCCTACGGAAAGGGAGGGCATGAGACTTCCAAAGGCAGCTTTTTTACCAAACTGTGCAGCCTTGAATCTTAAATCAGAGGCTTTGATGTCTGGGCGGCGAGCCAAGGCACTGTCATATAAATCAATCAGGTTATTAGGATAAACCTCCGGTTTTGTCGAAGATACAGAGGGATTCAAAATATCGAATGCCTGATCAGCGGGCAGGCGCAGCAGCATTTTGAGATTGGTTAGTGCCAGATCAACCTGATTTTGTGCATTGGTAAGGGTAAGCTCGTCGCTTGCTTTCTGCGCCTTTAGGTTCAGCACCTGCCCTTCATTTACTGCCCCGGCTTCATACAATTTGTTGGTTCTGTCCAGTTGAGAAATTGTATTTGAAAGGGTTTGCTGTGCTGAATTGCTTAGTTCACGAGCCTGCAACACCTGTAAGAACAAGTTGGCCACATTCAGCGCCACATTCTGGGTGACATTTTTCAGGTCGCTTTCCGAAGCTAGCCAAAGGTATTTGCTTTGTTGTATTCCCTGCCGGATTTGTCCGCCCCCGAACAACAACGCACTGCTTTGCAACTGAAAATTATTACTGCGAACAGTGGTTTGAACAAACTGGTTCGTGAAGCGGTCGATACTGCGGCCCGATTGAAAAAACTGACCGGCGGACAGCGAAGCATCGGGGGTGATATTGAGTTTGCCTTGTTTGTAATTCAGTTCTGCCTGTTCCGAATTGATTTCGGCCAACCGCACATCTATGCTGTTTTTAATGGCCAAATCAATACAACCCTGAAGGGAATAAATGCCTCCCGTCTGCCCGCAGGCAGCGCTGGCCATAAAAAACAAAGCGAACAAACTGTTTTTCAATGAGGCAAATTTAAGTTTCTTCAATCGTTTTCGGGCTGACTATATTGGGTATTCGTCGAAAGTGGACAACAAGGTGGATAAAAATTGAACAAAGTTGTGAGATGAGACCTTGAAAAATTAAACAAACAAGTTTTACATTTGCACAGCATCTGGTTCCTGAAAGAGCAACAAATTTCGGGATGAAAAGGGAACTCCGGTGAAAGACCGGGACTGTACCCGCAGCTGTAACCCCTGCCTGAAAATGGCAAACGGCAATCTTAGCCACTGTTGTAAATTCAATGGGAAGGCGCCGTAAAAAGGGGGAGTCAGAAGACCTGCCAGTAGCAAAATAGCATTGTCCGCTTTCGGGAAGAAAAGCACAATGAACCGGGAAATACCCAGCTCATTTTGTTTATACCTGCAGGTGTGCATTGCGCATTGTATATGTTAGCAGGCATAGCCGCCATATTGACCACAATCATATCCGGGCAGGACAGCGTTCCATGCACCGATACCGCTTTTATACTCGCCAAAAGACTTGATTTTGCAAAACTGGGCAGAAGTGTTTTGCACATTCCACTGCAAAACCAGGTTTCAGGTTTGAATACTTTGCTGGCGGCAAAAGGAGTTTTTGTGAGGCAGTACGGGCCTGCCGGATCGGGAAGTGTGAGTCGCAGGGGTGCCGACCCTTCACAAATTCAGGTTTTGTGGAATGGAATGGTTTTAAACAGTCCAATGCTTGGCCAAGCCGATTTGAGTTTGGTTCAATTGTTTGGCAACGCAGATGTTTCATTTACTGAAGGATGCAACAGCTCTTTTTATGGAAGCGGAAGTGTGGGTGGCACACTGAATGTTTCGCACAGGGCGCCGCTTGCTGTTGGTGCCGAATGGAAAGGGGGAATGTCGTATGGTAGTTTTAATCAATTCACCGCAATGGGTGAAGTTGCGCAGAAAACCCAGAACCGTTTTATCTCTGCAGCAATTTGCCGATCAGCAGCAGAAAACAATTACCGCTATGCCGGAGAATACGGAAGGGGCATAATGAATAATGCCGCTTTTGGTTATACGGGTGGCCGCTTGTCGGCCGGATTCAATAATAAAAAATGGGATGTAACCACGCACGCCGAAATTCAGGCAAACGAAAGAGGTCTGGGCAGTGTGCCGGGCACAACCATGAACAACGGCTGGCAAAAAGACAGAAACGGCAGGGCGGTGGCGGAGGCAGTTTACAAAGGCAACAGGGTGCGCTGGGTGAATCGAATTGGTGGCATTGCCGATGAATTTATTTACCACAACGATTTTACCCATATCCGCGACAGCAGTCGTTCGCTGAACACGCAAATGCAATCGGAATTATACCTGAGCACAGGGGCGGTTCAGTGGGTAACCGGGTTTGATTACAGCTACACCGTGGGTTCGGTAAAGGCCTATGGTGGAAAGCAGGTATTGCAGTTTCCGGCGCAGTTTCTTTCCGCAGCCATTATAAAAGGCACACTGAGTTTGCTCGGCAATTTTCGATGGGAGTGGAGAGAAAGAATTCCCTCGGGCTCGGTTTCACTTGAATACAAAAAATGGAAAAATTTGAGTCTGCGCTGGAATGCGGGAACTTCATTCAGGCGGCCCACGCTGAATGATTTTTTCTGGGCCGGTAATCGCCTGAACTCACTCACCCACGAAACCGGTGCGGGTTCGGAAGCCGGGATGATGTGGAAAGGCAGATATAAAAACCTGCGTTTGAAAAATGAAGTAACGGCCTGGTGGCGGTTTCTCAGAAATCCGATTGTTTGGTTGCCCGAAAACGGAATTTGGACGCCGAGAAACCTGAATATGGGGCGTTATACCGGACTTCAGTTCAATTCTGAATTGGCAGGGAATGGCTGGGATGTAAGGTTGAACGGAGAACTGACCCGCGCCTTGATTACCCAAAATGCCCGGGTGTACAAACAAATTTTTGTACCGGCGATTACTGCAGGGCTCAATGCGGGACTGATTTTTAAATCGTTTTACGCCCGAGCTTTATTGAATTACACCGGTAAGCGATTTACCGCCACCGATAACTTGAATGCTTTGCCTGCTTATGTTTTAGCAAGTTTGCAGGCCGGCAGAAAAATGGTGATGCATAAAATGGAAGTACTGGCAGAAATACAGGCCGATAACCTTGCAGGAGTGGCTTACGAGAACATGCCCGGAAGGCCTATGCCGCTGCGCAGTTTGGTGTTCAGGCTGGTGATAAACGGAAAACAGAACAAAATAAAATCATAAAATGAGATACAAATTGTTACTCACAGCGATTCTGAGTGCTGGGGCGCTAAACGCCCAAATCAGCGAAGGTTTTGAAGGTGTTCAACTCGATTCGGGAAAGATGATTGATGGCAGTGACGGAACCAAATTTCACAGTTTCAGCACAGGTGAAATGAATTTTCCGGTTGCCTGGGATACGACCTACAAGTATTGGGCATCAGGCTGGGCGCTGTCTAAAGTAATTTACAACAAGGTTGAGCCATCGAATTATGTAAAGCATCAATTTGCGGCTGCGCCGGGTTATGGTGTGGAAAATGGCAAAGGCAAAGCATTTTTGGCAGGACAGGGAGGCAGCAATTTCCGCATTTTGAGGAAGAGTGCAGGAGATTATCCACTGAAAGGATTTTATGTAGCCAACTCAACCTATGCATACAATAGCATGAAACTGGGTGATTTTGTAGGGAAGAAATTCGGTGGCAATGCCGGCACTGATAAAGACTCTTTTGTTCTGAATATTGATTACTTCAAGGAGGGCAAAAAAGCCGGTAACAAAAGGGTGGTGCTGGCCGATTTTCGCTTCGATGACTCAACAAAGGATTTTATTTCTAACCAATGGATTTTTGTGCAGTCACCCGATGCTTATGCCGACAGCATTGCGTTTGCGCTTTCCAGTTCTGACAATGGTCAATTTGGAATGAATACCCCTTCGTTTTTTGTGCTCGACGGAATTGAATTTGCCGGTTTGAACACTACCGAAAAAACAGGTTCCGGCAGCAACGCAAAAGTGTATCCGGTGCCAGCCGATTCTTATATCCAAGTTAAAGCTGACAACAACATTCTGGAGCTGCTGGTGGTAAATGCCTCGGGTCAGGTTGTGTTTAACTGCAATCCCAATGCTGCTGCTTACAGTTTACAAACAATGAATTGGTTTTCAGGCATTTATTTCTTGCAAATACGCACTCCCAACGGCACAACCCAACATAAATTACAGGTATTGCATTAATGCGCTATTGGGTCATCATATTTCCGCTATTTCTTCTGATTTCGGGCTGTGAAAAACAGCCTGCAATCAAACCGAAGGCGGTTGCCGGAAATAAGATTCTGGTGCTGAATGAAGGCAATTTTCTATGGAGCAATGCTTCGTT
>CANHCW010000136.1 GCA_947459165.1 Flavobacteriales bacterium | reverse complement strand
TGCAGTTCACCGGGTACATGCACGAATTTGCTTACATCGTGGTTGTGGAATTCAAATTGTTCGAGTTGAAAAAGGTGTTCTATGTTGCGCAAATCACCTGTAATGAGATTGTCCATGCCAATGACATGAAAGCCCTCTTTGATGAATCTGTCGCAGAGGTGTGAGCCCAAAAATCCGGCGGCGCCGGTGATCAGCACTTTATTGCGGCTCATTTTACATCCTTCCTTCCAATACTGTAGTAAACGAAGCTGTGTTTTTTCATGGTTTCTGTTTCAAACAGGTTTCTTCCGTCAAAAACAACTTTGGCATTGAGATTATCGCAGAGTTTTGCAAAATCGGGAGTTCTGAACTCAGGCCATTCGGTTGCGATAACCAAAAAGTCTGCACCTTCAACAGCCTGATAGGGGTTTTCGCAAAAATCAACAGCATTGCCAAGTTGCTTTTGCACATTGGGCATGGCTTCGGGATCGTACGCTTTGATTTTAACTCCCATTTCAATTAAACTGTCAATAATCTCCAGTGCCGGAGCTTCTCTTATATCGTCGGTGTTGGGTTTGAAGGCCAGGCCCCAAATGCCGGCGGTTTTGCCCGATAGGGAATTGCCGTAATGTTCTTTTATTTTCTCAACCAATACTTTTTTCTGGGCTGCATTCACATTTTCTACGGCGTTCAAAATCTGAAAATCGTAGTTCACGCTGCCGGCAGAATGTATGAGTGCTTTCACATCTTTGGGAAAGCAAGATCCTCCATACCCTATGCCGGGAAATAGGAATCGCTTGCCAATGCGGTCATCGGAGCCAATGCCTTTTCTTACCATGTCTACATCGGCACCCAGCAATTCGCATAGGCGGGAAATTTCGTTCATGAAAGAAATTTTGGTCGCAAGGAAGCTGTTGGCGGCGTATTTGGTGAGCTCGGCACTGCGGGTATCCATAAACAGAACCGGATTGCCCTGCCTCACATAGGGCGCATACAGTTCGTTCATGATTTCTTTTGCCTTGGCAGTTTCAGCGCCAATCACCACGCGGTCAGGTTTCATGAAGTCTTCAACAGCAACACCTTCGCGCAGAAATTCAGGATTTGAAACAACATCAAATTCGCCCTTGAAATTTTCGGCAATGGCTGCGTGAACCTTGTCGGCAGTACCAACGGGCACTGTGCTTTTGTCAACAATAACGCGGTAGCCATCCATAATGTTACCCAAATCGGAGGCCACGCCCAGTACATAGCGCAGATCAGCGCTGCCATCTTCACCCGGAGGTGTTGGCAAGGCCAGAAAAATGACCAGACTTTCCTTTACTGCCGTGGTAAGGTCGGAGGTAAAGCGCAGGCGGCCTTCTTTCAGATTTCTTTTGAAGATGACTTCAAGGCCGGGTTCGTAAATGGTAATCTGACCGGACTTGAGTTTTTCAACCTTTTCCTTGTCAATATCAACGCAAATTACATTGTTTCCGGTTTCTGCGAAGCAGGTTCCGCTTACCAGTCCTACATATCCTGTTCCTATTACTGCAATATTCATGAGTTGGTTCTGCTGTATTTGTTTTTAATGTTGTCTGTGATGTATTTCAAAGTATCTGTATCCATTTCGGTTCCCACGGGCAGGGAAACAACGGTTTCGCAAAGTTGCTCGGTTGTTTCCAAATGTATATCGTTGTGGTAAGCCACTTGTTTGTACAAAGGCATGGGGTAATAAATGGCTGTCGATATGCCGTTTTCCTTCAGGTGGGCTTGAAATTCGCTGCGTTGTTCGGCATTTTTCAGTTTAATGGTAAACTGATTGTAAACATGGCCACTGCCGGGCGCCTTGGCCGGAAGTTGAATTTCTCCGATATTGCCAAGATCGTTTTGGTAATGCATGGCCACCAGTTGTCTTGCCCTGGCAAATTCATCCAGATGACGAAGTTTAATTCGGAGTATGGCGGCCTGGACGGTATCGAGGCGGCTGTTCATACCCGTGATGTGGTGTATGTATTTGCTGTGTTGCCCGTGGTTGGCAATCATCCTGGCATTTCGGGCCAGATTTTCGTCGTTGGTAAGCACGGCGCCGCCATCGCCAAAGCAGCCTAAGTTTTTGGTGGGGAAAAATGAAGTGGTGCTGATGTGACCGACTGCGCCTGATTTTACTTTTCTTCCATTTGGAAAAGTGTAATTGGAACCTATGGCCTGTGCGTTGTCTTCAATAACGAAGAGATTGTGACGCGCTGCCATTTCCATGATAGAGTGCATATCGCAAACCTGACCAAACAGGTGAACCGGAATTATGGCTTTGGTTTGGGGGGTAATGAGTGATTCAGCGTGATTTTCATCCATCAAAAATGTATCGGGATTTACCTCGCAGAAAACCGGTTTCCATCCCATTAGGTGGCAAACTTCTGTCGCCGAGGCATAGGAAAAAGCGGGGGTAATGATTTCACTTCCGGGAGGGATATCGAGTGCCATCAGGGCAATTTGAAGCGCGTCGGTGCCGTTTGCACAGGCAATGGCATGGGAAGAACCGTTGTATTCAGCCAGTTCTTTTTCAAACAATTTTACTTCGTTGCCATTGATGAATTCAGCGGAGTCAAAAACATTTAATACAGCCCTGTCAATTTCCTCTTTCAGTCGCAAATACTGGGCTCGGATATCAATCATCCCCACGGTTTTCATAGGGGTGCAAAGTTAGTTAAATATCGGGAAATTGAACGAAAACAGCAACAGTACTGCAGAGAGGTAAAAATCAAATTCTCTTTCTAACTATTTCATACAAGGAAACGGCCGTAGCCACAGAAACATTGAGAGAGCCCACTCCATTGGGCGACATGGGAATTCTGAATTCTACATCGCACAATTTGCGGGTATCCGCACTGAGTCCTTTTTCTTCATCGCCCATGACCAGCGCAATGGGTCCGCTAAAATCACTGTCGAACAAATTGTTGCTACTTTTTTCGGTGGCACCGGCAATTTTAAGGCCGCTGTTTTTGAGTAGTTTTAGCCCGTTGTACAGATTTTGAATGCGGCAAACGGGGATTTTCAGTAATGCGCCCGCCGATGTTTTTACGGCATCAGCATTGATGGCGGCTCCGCCTTTTTCCGGAACCACAAGGGCGTGAACACCTGTGCAGGAGGCTGTTCTGGCTATTGCACCAAAATTCCGCACATCGGTTACCCCATCGAGTACCAGAATGAATGGATCTTCACCTGCTTCGTAAATGCCGGCAACCACATCAGCCAGGTTTGCAAATTCAACCGATGACAGAGCAATCACAATGCCCTGATGATTACCCTTAACCAGCCGATTTAGCTTTTCTTCTGGAACTTGCTTCCAGATAATCTTCCGGTCGCGCAGTTTACCCAAAATATTCTTCACCGCCGGATTGCCCAGCCCTTCCTGAACCCAGACTTTGTCTATGGTTTTGCCCGACTCAATTGCTTCTTCAACCGGGTGAATACCGTATACGAACTGATTGTTTTTTTGCATAAAGAAAACCCCGCCGTGGCGGGGTTTATAAGAATTTTAGATACTTGCTTTCCTTAAATAACCTTCAAATTCAGTGGCCCAGTTTTGTTTGCCTTTGATTTTGCAGGTTTGAATAATTTGCTGAGAAATCTGCTTGCTGTATTCTACTTCGCGCATACCCCAGTTTTCCTCTTCCCAACGCTTGAAGTACACAATGAAATCGGCGCATTCTTTCACTGCTCCGGTAAGCAACTCCTTAGCCAGTTTTTCTTCGCCAAGATCCAGCATAACCATACCATATTCCATTTTTACATCTCGGCGCATGGGCGCAATTTTTTCGGGTATTTCCACCAGCATTTCCTTAATAACATCTACAGCGCGTTTGCGGTAAACAGGCATACTGTCCTTGTAGGCATCTACATATTCTTTGGCATCTTTGAAGCCGGGAGGTGGCGTTACGGTTCTGCCCGAATCAATGGTTTTTTTGTATTGTTCGTAAGCTGAAATTTCACCCTGATAATACCTGCTTAGCAACAATGCCCAACGCTGAACACCCCCATCAGGCGAAAGCACATACGATGCCTTGTCGTCTAGGAAGAAGTTTTTCTTTTCCTTCATTCCGTAATATTTGTACTTGTTTACAAGGTTGTTGTACAAACGGTAATCGTCTATGGCCTTGGGTTCTCCGCCCATCAAACCGCCGGGTATGGGTGTGAAACGGTAAACCATACCCTCAAGACGCAAATAAGTATTTAGGAAGTTGAAATCGTAACCGCTTACCGAAGTGAAATAGATTGGGCGTTTCCAGCCTTTTTCAGCATTGGTAGCAATAAGGTCATACACCACTACATCGCCCTTGCTGAGGAAATTGCCTGAGATGTTAATCATCATAGAATCAGGTATCAGTGCTCTGTCTTTGGGGTTGACGATACCGGCTTTAATCACGGCATCTTTATCTACCTTTATGTAGGCACTGCCGCCTCTCCAAACTGTATTTTCTGAACCATGCCCGTTTTTGCGGTTGTCAGCGAGCAATTCAGCGATGATGGTTTTCATTGGGCGGGGCTGTTTATAGGTGGTTTTATCAATCTGAATTCCGTATTCGAAACTGCCGGTTTCCAGATCCTCTTTCGTAACGGTCAAAGGCAAGGGATCGCTGTCGTAAACCTTATCGAGCAGTACTGAACTATACCACTCTGTAGGCAACAAACTTTGGTTAATAATGCGCACATCGGTTCTCACACCCTCCACATTCTGCGCATACCATAATGGGTAAGTGTCGTTGTCGCCATTGCAGAACAGTATGGCATTGGGAGCCAAACCTTCGAGGAAGTTTTTCGCCATGTGAATGCCAATGTAGCGCTGACTGCGGTCATGATCATCCCAGTTCTGATAACCCATATTCACGGGAACCAACATGGTGCAAGCCGCCGCAGATGCAATGGCGGCATTTTTATTCAGGTATTTCTGCAGCAGGTCGGCCACGGCAATTACGCCCAAACCAATCCAAATACAGAAAGTCTGGAATGAGCCAACCAGAGAATAATCCCTTTCACGGGGCTCATAAGGCGGCTGATTCATATAAACATTGATGAGTATGCCCGTGAACAGGAACAATGTGGTTACCAGCCAGAAATCGTTTCGGCGTTTGCTTGCATGTACAAATGCGCCTAGCAATCCAAGAAACAAGGGCAGGAAGTAATAGGCATTTTTGGCTTTTTGACTCTTGTAATACTCAGGCATGTTCTTTTTAGGACCTACAACATAGTTGTCTACTATAGGAATGCCTGAATACCAGTTTCCGTCCAGTTTGGTATTGCCCGATGTGGCCTGCTGATCGTTGAAGCGACCCACGAAATTCCACATAAAGTAGCGCATGTACATGTAACCAATCTGGTAGCGGAAAAAGAATTGCATGTTGTTGCTGAACGAGGGTTTCTCGTATTCCAGCATTTGCAATTCCTCCTGATCTTGCTGTGTTAGTTTGCCCTTTGCCCGCATACTTTCAATTTGTGCCTGCACATCCGTCATTCCACCCCATTCTCGATATCCTTTTGCATCGTTTGGTTTTCCGCTGCGACCCATTCGGGGGAAGAGGGTATTGTAGCTTTCATCGAATTCGGGTTCGTAGTTGAATCCGCCTTCTTCATAAATGCTGTCGCCTTTGAAATATTTGGTGTAGGTGGGGCTGAAACCCGTTTGAGGAGCATTGAAGTAAGGCCCTTTAACCAAGGGACGGTCGCCATATTGCTCACGGGTGATGTACCCATAAAATTTGTAAGGATCTTCGGGATTGTTCATGTCAATAGCAGGGTTGGCCATTGAACGAATAATCACCATGGCGTAAGACGAATAACCCAGAATAACGAAGGTTACACTTAGCGCCAGAATATTGAGGTTGTAGCGACCAGTTTTGTGCGCAAACCAAATGAGGTAAGCCATGCCGGCGAAAACCAAAATCATGCCCGTGATGGCGCCGCTATAAAATGGCAGGCCAAAATCGTTCACAAACAATTTATCCAAACGCGATATGAGCCAAGGAATACCCGGGTAAATCACTTTCATTACAAAACCCAATGCCAGTACGGCTGCGCCGAAGGCATAGAGCACCCCTTTTGTGGTGATGGTGTAGCGTCTGAAATAATAGGCAAGGCAAATGGCAGGAATCACGAGCAGG
>CANHCW010000135.1 GCA_947459165.1 Flavobacteriales bacterium | reverse complement strand
AGCTTTAACATTCCCTCCAACATTCTGCTCAGAGCCATCAGCAAAACCTTGTTTGCTACCGGCAACGATGAACTTAGATTGAACCTGACAGGTTTGTATGTTGAAATGAAGGAAGACCATGTGAATTTTGTGGCCACCGATGCCAACAAACTGGTTCGTTTCAAGCGCAAAGACATCAAAACCGGTGTTGAAACCAGTTTCATCATTCCCAAAAAGCCACTCAACCTGCTGAAAACTGCACTTCCTAACGATGATACCCCCGTTGTGGTTGATTACAATAAATCAAATGCATTTTTCTCGTTTGGAAGTACCCGCCTGATTGCTCGTTTGCTTGATGAAAAGTACCCCGATTACAATGCTGTTATACCTGCTGAAAACCCCAATACACTCAGTATTTCTCGCAGTGATTTCCTCAGCTCGATCAACCGTATCAGTATTTTTGCAAGCAAAACCACACATCAGGTTCGTTTAAAAATAACAGGCAGCGAATTGCAAATTAGCGCCGAAGACATTGAAATGGCCAACGAAGCTCAGGAGAAAATCAACTGCGAGTACGAAGGCGATGACATGGAAATCGGTTTCAACGCAAGATTCCTGAAAGATATGCTTGCCACCCTCGATGGCGATACGGTTCAGCTCAAATTGTCTGCTCCCAACAGGGCTGGTCTCATTGTCCCCGGCGAAAATGAGAAGGATGAAGAGATTACCATGCTCATCATGCCCATGATGCTGAACAACTATTAATTCTCAGGCATTTCTTCGCCCCTTTCGGGTGTGAGTAGCCAATATTCTTGAGCTTTCCTTTCGGGTACTTTCCTTTTTTCTCATTCCCCATATTTTTTCGCGGTGCTCTTTGGGTATTCCTTCAGGACTGCAAATCGGCAAGGGGTAATCAGCTCCTGGGGTGAACCCAAATTCACTCTGTTCAATGATGTTTGCCTCCCAGGGTTTGTGTCTCAAATGAACCGGCAGTTTGGCCAACTCAGGACACCACCGGGCAATAAAATTCCCTTCCGGGTCGTGGTCTAAACCCTGTTTAACCGGATTGTACATTCTAACGGTATTAATTCCTGTGGTTCCCGCCTGCATTTGAATTTGCGGATAGTGAATGCCCGGCTCATAATCGAGGAAGATGTTGGCAAGGTGTTTTGTGGCCTTCTTCCAGTCTGCGCCCAAATGATGACACAGAAATGAAACCAGCATCGCCCTCATTCTAAAGTTGATCCATCCGGTTTGTGAAAGGCAGCGCATGTTGGCATCAACCATGGGAAATCCGGTTTGTCCCAGTTTCCAGGCTTCAATTGCTTTTGGATTATCAATCCAACCGAGGTCGTCATAACCGCGGTTGATGTTTTCCGTTTCATAGCGACATTCCTGCTCGAACTTTTGTATGAAATGACAATGCCACCTCAGCCTTTCGCGAAAAGCGGAAAAGGCCCGTTTGTGAAATTTAGATTCCTCTGACAGGTAAACTGCCTGATAGGCCTGACGGATGCTTAGATTTCCCCAAGCCAGGTAGGGTGAAAGACGACTGCAGGACAAGCGACTTTCTGCAGGTTTGGAAATGTGGCGGGCATAATTTTGGCCTCGTTCAGCGATAAAGCTCTTAAGGTATTGTTGAGCAATGGTTTCCCCACCAGATTGCATATTGTCGTTCCAAGTGGCAGGCATGCCAGTGGTTTGGGGTTCGATGGCAAATGGCAATTCAATTAGTAAAGTCAGATTCGGTGAAAATCGGTTCTCAATAATGGGTGCATGCATGTGCCCGAACCAGTTTTTATCCCAGCCATCGCGGTTTTGAATGCCCCGCTGTATTCCATCGCGCTGAAATTCCTGCCATTGAATGTTGTTTGCCGCAAAAAAGGTTGCCACCTGTTTATCTCTTTGCCAGGTTTGCATCACTCCGCTTTCCCTGTAACTGAAAACATGGCGAATGTTGAAATTGCCGGCGAGGTAGTCAAAAACTTCAGAAGCTTCGGCACAGGCAATGTGAACCTGCATACCTGCTTTCGCCAATTTTCTGTTCATCTCCTCCAGCGATTGCAGTTGAAAATGAATGTGTCTTTGCGAGCAATCGGGGCGGCTGAGCATCGAAGGTTCGAACAAAAATAAAATGAGGTAGGGTAGTCCTGCTTTTTCTGCCTCTGCCAGCGGTGCGTGGTCAGTTGTGCGCAAATCACGCTTCAACCAAACAATGTTGATTTCGGTTTTCATGCATCGAGGCTTTTCAAGTATTGCTCCGCCAGGTTGAAGTGGGCTTGTCTTTTTTCAGAATCCATGCGGTCAAGGGTGTTCAGTAACATGGCTATTCTTGGATTTTGACCAAAAAATGCCCGTTGCTTGTCCATGAAGTTCCAGAAAAGGGCGTCCCAAATTTTCTCCCACCTTCCATCTGGTTTATAGTCAGACATTTTGAGCAAGTAATTGCTTCCGCTGATATAGGGTTTGGTGGTCATTCTCCCACCATCTGCGAACTGACTCATTCCGTATACATTGGGAACCATCACCCAGTCGTACGCATCGATGTACATTTCCATGAACCAGCGGTACACTTCATTTGGATCGAATTCGCACAGCAACATAAAATTGCCCAGCACCATCAACCTTTCAATGTGGTGGTTGTAACCAGTATCGAGTAATTTTTGAATGCAATTGTCAATGGGGGAAATGCCGGTGCTGCCTGTATAAAACGAGGCAGGTATTTTGCGGTTGAAATTCCAGAAATTGCCGTTGCGCTGAGCCGTTCCGTTACTCAGGTAAAATAGCCTCATGAATTCACGCCAGCCCAACACCTGACGAACAAATCCTTCCAGCGAAGCCAAAGGAACGGAATATTGTTGAGCATAAGCCAGCACTTCATCCAACACCTCGGCCGGTGTAATCAAGCCCGTGTTTAACATGGGCGTTAATACTGAATGGTGCAGCCAGTTTTCCCGCTGAACAATGGCATCTTCATACGGACCGAATTCGGCAAAACGGGTTGCGAGAAATTGCTTCAGCCAGGCCTTTGCTTCCTGATGAGATGTGGGATATAAAATGCCATTCTTTAAACTGCCCGGATTGTTAGAAAAGTATTTTTCAACATAAGAAACGGCCTCGTTTGAAAAGGAATTTTGTTCAGAAATGGAGACGAAAGGAGCTGTTTTTTGGGCCGGGTAGCGTTTTCTGTTGTCCACATCAAAAGTCCATTGCCCTCCAACGGGCTTTTCGCCTTCCATCAAGATATTCAATTTCTTGCGTTGTTGTACATACCAGTCGGTTTGTAAAAATCGTCCATCTTTTCGTGGTAAAAGTGCTTCGTTTTGGCTGTTGATGAATCCGTTGTGGGAGAGAAACAGCAACGACACATTTTGGCGTTTGCAGCTGCTTTGCAATCTTTTTTCAAGCCATTCATCATCGGGAAACCAGGTTACAATTTCGGTAAACCCCGACGCAGCAAGCGAAGCAATTAAAGTCCTCACATCAGAGTTTTCATCGCCGCTTTCCACATACTTCACCTTCAAGTTCTGTTGAATGAGATACTGCTCGTATTGTTTCATGCTAGCCCGGTGGTAGGCAAGTTTTTGGCGATGAAAAGCGTATTGCCTGAAGTACAGGCTTTCTTCACACATTACAACCATTGATGAATTCTTCAATAAACCGATATCTTCAAAAAGCTGATGCGGAAAAATGAGACAACCCTGCATACATAAGGAACAATGAAAATGGGCAGGGGTTTGTATTCAGATTGAATAATTCAAAAGTTAAAATGACATAAGAGTAACAAAATGGGTATTAATTTCGTTTCATGTTTATACGCTACCTTAATTTGAGGATTATGCGGTCACTACCATTGTATTTGTTATTCATTCTGATCCTTGCTGGATGCAAAAAAGTGGATGTGCCCGATGGAACTCCGTATTTTGTAAAACAGAAAATCCGGGATTATTTGAAAAAGCCGGTTCAAAACCCACCGGCCACCGTTTGGCGCTACGATTTTAACGGGGAAAAGGTGTACTATTTTCCGCCTTCCTGCTGCGATCAGTTTTCAGATTTGTACAACGAAAAGGGAGATTTGCTTTGCCATCCAGACGGGGGCTTGACCGGATCAGGTGATGGAAAGTGCTCAAACTTCTTCAGTGCCAGAACAGGTCAAGTAGTAATTTGGCAGGATGCTAGAGAGTAAAACGGAATTGCATCATTAGATGTATTATTGCGATTATCAATTCGATTCCATGAAACCTCTTTTTCTTTTCGCAATTTTAACCGCCTTCCTATTTTCTTGTGTAAACCCGGCTTCGCGAAAGGAACTGGATGAAAAGCAGGCTGAATTGGAAAAGAGGGAGCAAAAACTGAAAGAAAAAGAACAGCAGTTGGAACAACAGCAGCAGTCCCAAGAATCAAGCACCACTGAGGTACAAAAAGAAAAAACAGAAGAACCGGATAACAACGCCCAGACACTGCCTGTTGGGGAATTTACCTATATTCCCAACGAGGCTTCTTCGGTTCGGGATGCACAATTTGTTGTAAGTTACTCTTTTTTGGAAGGGGCGAACAGGCCCAAACTTAGCATTAAATTTAAGGATGGTTTCAGCCTTAGTTTTAATGCGGTTTGCGAGGGAGATTTTCCTTGGTGCATAAGAAATACGAATCAGGAGGATGTAGGTTATTTAAGGCTGAAGTTTGCTCAAAACGGAAAAGTAGCCAGAATTGACATTAAAAAGAACAACCTGTCCTCTCAATATAGCGATCATCTAAATATGCTGGTAGGTAAGCTAAATCGAATTTGATCAAATGAAGCTGAGGTGGCTGTGGTTTATTTTTATTTTTTGTATTTTACATCAAAGTAGGGGGCAAAGTTTAGACAGCTCCTTCCGCAATTGTCTGAGGCAGTACGCCGAAATGCAAGGACCCAAAGGCAGGGGCTGGGATCCCACGGAAATTGCTGCGTCCATCGACAAGTTCGAATCCAACAAATTGAACAACACGCAGGATTTCGCGAGCTTGCTGCTTAAACAATACGACTACAATCCTGAGGCAGCGTTTTTGTTGTATTTTTATGATGCCGGTATTCTCAGACGCATCTTATTTGAGCCCGGAATTGTTGTATCCGACGATAGTATTCATATTTCATCGGATAGCCTAAACAACATTGGATTTGAATTGAATCAGGCACTCAATATCCAGGCTTTGGCCTATCCGCGAAGTCCCCGGTTAAGAGGGACGAGAATTTCAATCGATCAAAAAGAAAGTAGTACAAGAGATATCAATGCCATTATTCGCGATTTAACACAAATACTACTTCCCGAAAAATTTACTGACCAGTACAAGCACCTGGTTGTGATTCCCGCGGTGAACATTGGCTCTTTCCCGTTTCATTTATTGAAACCCTATTCAGACAGTTTGTTTTTAATTGACAGGTGCAGTTTTACTGTTGCGCCCACTCTGATCGATTTCGTTTTTCAAAGCGTAAAAGCAGAAATTAAATCTGGCGGTGCATTAAGCAATAGGTCCGGGAAATCGGCCCGTTTTATTGTTGAGAATGCTTTGTTGGTGTGTAATCCGGTTTATCCGACCAATACCGATTTCAGCTTTCCCGATTTGCCAGGTGCTGAAACAGAAATAGGGGCAGCCATGCAACACATCAAAAATCAATACCATTTGTTGGCAGGAGAGGACGCCAAGAAGCAAACCGTTTTATCCTACTTGAATGGTTCTGATATGGCTTATTTCGCCACCCATGGCGTTGCGGATGCTGAAAGTCCCATGTCAAACAGTTTTCTTGTTTTGTCGGGCGATTCCGGATTTTTAACTTCAAAAGAAATTCAGGATTTAAGGCTGAATCACAATTACAAAGCTCCATCACTGGTTATTCTGTCGGCTTGCCAAACAGGATTGGGTAAGTCATTGGACGGTGGTGTAGTAGGCTCGATTGCCAGATCATTCATTTTAAGTGGCAGCGATTATGTAATCGAAAGCTTGTGGAATGTGGATGATCACGCAACATCGTTTTTGATGAGGCGTTTTATGCATTACATCACCGAATTGGGAACGAAATTTTTTCCTGCAGGCGCGTTGAGACTTGCCATTTTAGACACAAAGAAGCAATTCCCAAACCCTGCGCATTGGGCCAGCTTTACTGCTTTTGGAGCTGTAGAGTAAACGAGCTGCTT
>CANHCW010000134.1 GCA_947459165.1 Flavobacteriales bacterium | reverse complement strand
TTTCACAACGGCTGGTGGAAAGGTTTCAGAACCTATTATTGGCGTTGTTTGGATGAAGACAAATGTTTTGTGGTGTTGAGCAACAATGTAAAAGGGCCGTTTCTGAGAACTGCAGAAATGGTGGAGTTGCTGCGGTAATTCAATCGAAAAAATCCATCAGAGAAGCCATGTAGGTGTCGTCCCAACCGTTGCTGATGTCGTCCCAGGCTTCGTCGGGAATGTTGGTGTGTTTCACTTCTAGGCTGGTTCCGTGTTTGTGATCGTGAAGTTTGAAAGTAACAATCGACGCAGGTTCCTGATCGCCAAAATCCCATTGTTGCACCAGTCTTTTACCATGCTCAAACTCCAGATTGATGCCGGTGATGCTATCGTCAAACAGGGAGAAGCGACTGCCCGGTTCATTTCCCATTTCGGCCTTTCCACCGGTCCACAAGGCAATGCTCAAGGGATTGGTAAGGGCGAGATAAACCTCCTCGGGCGTCGCCGCAACGGTATAGTATTTTTTGAAGTCTTTCAACACCCACAAATCTAGTAGAGACGGATGATTATCCGTCTCAAATAAATACGGATGATTATCCGTCTCAAATAAATACGGATGATTATCCGTCTCAAATAAATACGGATGATTATCCGTCTCAAATAAATACGGATGATTATCCGCCTCCTGGTGCTCGAATGTAAATTTTGACCGAAAATCATGCGCCTTAGGTGCGACATGAATTTTTCCGATTCGTCTTTGTGCTTCCCACAGGAGTGAGACCGCCCCCTCTCGCTGTCTTATCTCTCCGCAAACCCTTCACAACCTCCGAATTTCTATAAGGTGTTCACGATTTCTTGAATATCCTGAGCTAATGTATCCAAATCACTGCAGATAATTTCCCAAACAATCTCGTAATCAATACCCATGTAATCGTGTACAATTCTGTTTCTAAAACCACGGATTTTGTGCCAGTTTATTTTTTGATATTCGTCTTTAAGTTCGTCAGGAATTCTATTCGCGGCTTCACCTATTATTTCGAAATTTCTGATGACTGCATCCATCGTTTTATCATCAGCATAAAATTGCTGATCGGACATACCCGCGGTGTAAGTTTTGATTTTGGCTACAGAAGCACAAATATCCTCAAGCAATAATTTAGGCTGTCGTTCAGACATAGAGCAAATCGTTCTCGATGGCCTTAAGATAAGATGGCTTAATTCCTTTTTTGGACACAAGATCCACCTTTACTTTCAGAATGTGCTCTAATTCATTCGCTAGGTCTATAAATGATGAACCAATGGGGCGTGTAAATTCCACCACAATATCTATATCGCTTTTAGGGTTTTGTTGATTCCTCGCGTATGAACCGAAAATGGCGATGTTCTTCAGCCCATATTTGGACATTAACTCCGGTTTGTGTGCAAGTAACAAATTTTTAACGGTGCCCAGCGCAAGCATAATTCGAATATAATACCACCCATTTATTTTTGCAAATCATGTAGAGACGGATGATTATCCGTCTCAAATAAATACGGATGATTATCCGTCTCAAATAAATACGGATGATTATCCGTCTCCAATAATACGGATTATTATCCGTGGCAAATTAACAGGAATCATTATCCGTCTCCCAAAATGCGGATTATTATCCGTCTCCAATACATCCCGACAATGATGCGCGATTTAAAATTATCCGTAACCTCCGGAGTTGGAATAACGCCGGTTTTCATATTGTTCGCCCTCATTTTTTGCCCCCGTAGAGACGGATCATTATCCGTCTCGATTGTATACAAATCATTATCCTTCTCCAGAAATTGAAAATGAAAAGCAATCAACCGCCTCATTTCAACGAAAAACAACCGTTTTTTTGTAAAAAACAGAATTACATTCCATTACAACAAAATACATACCGGTAGGAATGGATAAATCCAACCTGTTTTTTCCTTTTTGTATATTAAATTGTGCAATTTCTCTGCCCGATAAATCGTACAAAAAAAGCAAGCCCTGTTCAGCAGATTGAACATTCATAATTCCATTTTCAACCGGATTCGGATACACTAAACCGCCATCTTTTTGCTCTTTTACATCCACCCCAAGCGGCCATTTTTGATGAATCACACCCACCGCATCCAAATCAAAACCACCCGATGCAAATCGAGTAGGCCAGGGATCATTAATTTTTCTGCCGACTGCGTCACGGGTGGCATATTTATCATTTAAACTGCCCACCACATCCACCACGCGCACAAAACGAATGTTGTCAATATCAATGCCCGCCGAGTCTTTCAATTCGCCCAAATCAAACGGAGTTCCATATCCGCTAATGTATTTTCCGGCCAGGTTGTTCACCTTCTCCGGACGGGTATAACCAAAAGCCCCGGTTTGTGTTTGCGTGTCGCTTAAGCTGCTTGCAGGAAAACGAACAAACCGCTTTCCATCGGTGCTTACTTCCACGAAAGCCAACTCCAAAAATGTATCCAAAAAGGTGTTTTCAAAAACGGCAAAATCCCAACCGGTTCCGTCAACAATGGGAGAGGGGAATTCAAGCACCGCGCGGCCTCCGTCGCCCAAACTCAAAACACCGTTTTGCAGCGCCGGGCCCGTTGCCGACAATTCCGTGCCGGCTGTTACAAACCCGCTGTCAGGTTTTGAAATATCTCTGTACCCTCTTTCTACCCTGCAAACCGAAGCCCAGTTAATAAAGCAACCGCTGTCGTGTTTCAACGCCGTGCTGCCGGGTTTCCCCGCCGCAGGAGCAAATTGAGCCCATGTCGGCAAACCGAATAGCATAAGGGTGGAGAGAAGTACAAAACGCACAGTTTTATCCTCTCAGCCGGGTTTCAACCTCTGAAATCAGGGCATTACAGGCGACTCTTCCTTCTTCAATCAGGGTTTCTGCTTTGGTTGTAATGTCTTTGGCCCATTCCTTATCATCCAGACCCTGTGCATTAATCAGCACATTCATCCAGGCGCCCTGCATGGCGGTCATCAGGCAGGCAGCGCCCACACCGGCATCGCTAAGCGAGTTTGGGTTTCCTTTGGCCACCATTTCCCCCATCAGCGGAATGGCTTCCACCGCAGTTTGCAGGGTTCTGAAAGGAACTTCAGTAGCGTATTTGCTTGCAGCCTGTATAGCCGCTTTTCTGGCCTCTTTCTGTTCTGTGGTATCCTTCGGCAGGCCAAAAGCCGCCATAATGGTATTAAATGCCCTAGTGTCCTCATCAACCAGGGCCAGCATCTTGTCTTTCAGCTGCTGACCTTTTTCAGCCCATGGACTGAATTCAGCGGTTCTTTCTTCCCATCCGCGTTTCGATGCCGAAAGGTTGGCCACCATTGTGCCCAATGCCACACCAAAAGCGCCCACTGCCGCGGCTACCGATCCGCCTCCAGGTGCCGGACTGTCCGAAGCGGTTTCGTTGGCAAAATCTTTCACCGACATTGAAATCAGTTTTTCCTCCGCAGCATCCTTCAGCAGGTATTCAATAATCTTCTTCTCCGGGTCAAAAGGCCCCAGTTCGTCTAAGCCCATACTTTTTACTGCGGTCCAAATCAGGTCTTTTTCACTCACCCCACAGCTCAATCCTTGTTTTTGTAAAAAGTAACGACCGGCCTGCAACATGGGTTCCAGCGGAATCAACCCAACCAGTTCGCTTCCTGTTATTCTTGCGCCCCGCGCCTCGCCGCTTAGGCGGCACTCTTCGAACACGGTGTGCAATGGCGTTTCGCGGTAATTGGTTAAGTTTATGCTAATCTGGGCCATCTGATATTCCTCAATGTACCAACCAATGGCCTTTACATGCTTTAATTTACCGGGTACTCTTTTCGGTTCGCCGTTCTCGTCCAGTTCTACTTTGCCGGTATACGGATTGCCTTGGCGAACCACTCTCCCTGCTTCTCTCACATCAAAAGCAATGCGGTTGGCAATACGGGTACTTTTTGTATTCAGGTTTACATTGTAGGCAATCAAAAAGTCTCGCGCCCCAATTACGGTTGCGCCGGCGGTGGCGTTAAATTCTGCTGAACCAAAATCAGGTTTCCATTCAGGTTGTTTAATTTTATCAAAAAAGCCCTCGTATTCACCGGCCCTGATGATGCTGAGGTTGCTGCGTTTTTTGTCGGGCTGAGCATATTCGTACAAATAAGCCGGAATCTGCAAGGCTTCCCCCACCCGTTTGGCCAATTTTACGGCATATGCTGCTGTTTCTTCCATGCTAATACCGCTGACAGGAATCAAAGGGCATACATCGGTGGCGCCCATGCGTGGGTGTTCGCCGGAGTGTTTGCGCATGTCAATCAGTTCAGCGGCTTTTTGTATGCCCCTGAAAGCGCCTTCAATCACGGCCTCGGGTTCACCCACAAAGGTGACAACGGTTCGGTTGGTGGCCTTGCCGGGGTCCACATCCAGCAATCTCACCCCCTCAGCCGATTCAATGGCATCGGTAATTTGTTTTATGATATTCAGGTCGCGCCCTTCGCTAAAATTGGGCACACATTCTATCAATCGCTTTTGCATGGTGCAAAACAAATGAAAAGTGGCCTATTCAGGGCAAAAAACTCAGTCGAGGGTTAGGATTTGATCGGTGTTTTCTGCCTGCGAAAGCAATTCGGCTCCTTCCAGTATCATTTTCCTGCTCGAAAAATAGGGCCCCATGTTCATGCTCCGGTATTTTTTCCAGGCTTGCGGCCGGGCAATGTTCTCGGGCAATCTCACAAATATTAATATCAGCAGGCTCCTCATTTAAGTCAATTTCGAGCATTTCGCGAGAAGGAGGGGAAATGGCTGTTCTCAAAATAAATTTATAAATGGGAGGATTAACGAATTTTTTCATGGCTTCTAGTATTTGGGTTTAACTTTAAAGCTTAAAATCTCCCAGTCTTCAGTCAATTGGTGATCTGCTAGGCGGTATACTTTTTTTCTTACAACCCCAATTTTTCCCGCAAGATATAGTTGTATAATGTTCTCATTTAAAATAAAAGAACCTCTATTAGTGTAAAAGCCTTTACCATTGTTCAAGTAAATGGAATCAGGATTCCTACCCATACCCCAACTGTAATCGGTGAAAAATTTTACAGAATTAATACCATCGACATAATAAAGATCATGGTAATAATGGACCATTATCCGCGAAGATTCTGGGAAATCAAAATAGAAACTAAATATTTTTTTTTGATCTGTTGAAAAGAAATCAACTTGGCCATGACGAACTAAAAACCTGTAATATTCACTAGCAACATAATGGTCTTTAGACCAAGCACTTACGCATTTAACCGTGTCTATTCTTTTAGAAATAAAATCTTGATAAACCCAAATTGAACCGGTGTCAAAATAATATTGATCATAGAAATCAATACCATAGTAAGCATCAATTACTCTTCGATTATTAGGAATAGTATCTTTTTTGTTACAACTGATAAAAATTGTAATTGACAATATTGTAATAATTGGATAAATGAGAATATTAATAGGCGAGTATAAATTTTTCATAGGCTTGTAGAATCATTCAATCTAATAAATTGTAAAATTAATGAGGTTTATAAATTTCCAAATCCCTTTTTTGTCATAAAAGGGAGGGGTGAATACTGCTTACTAATTAGTGACTCTGTTTAGTCATCGTTTTCACCTTCCTAAAATGAAGAGAATTTTTTGGGACATCTCGGATTTTTGGGAACCAATGGAATGAGGATTTGATGTTCATTTTCAGAATTAAGTGTGTTTTTCCGTCTTTCAAACCTGTGGCTTGTGTTTATCCAATCAATATTATAAATGATTGGTTGCCGTTGCTGCATGTTGGTTAAGGATTAGGATTTAAGCAGCCTAAATCCATTGTTGCTATCGAGATTTTTGTTGTTAAGGTTGCAGTTTGTTAATTGCAAAAATCTACTTTCTATGGGGTATAGTAGCTCTGCCGGGGCCTTTAGGCACACATTATGTAAAACGCTTTTGCATGGTGCAAAACAAATGAAAAGTGGCCTATTCAGGGCAAAAAACTCAGTCGAGGGTTAGGATTTGATCGGCGTTTTCTGCCTGCGAAAGCAATTCGGCTCCTTCCAGTATCATTTCCCTGCTCGAAAAGTAGGACCCCATGTTCATGCTGCGGTATTTTTTCCAGGCTTGCGGCCGGGCAATATCCAGTTCTTCGGCAGCGACCTTGTAATCGTTACCCTCGAGAAAAATACCCA
>CANHCW010000133.1 GCA_947459165.1 Flavobacteriales bacterium | reverse complement strand
TGATCAGGTTTATTGGAGGATGACTTGGTCTTTCCATAAAACAGCACAACCGGGAGCCTTTCATCATCTGGAGGGATGGGAAAAAGGTCCAAGCCCGCATTTGGAGGAGTGCGGGCTTTTTCTTTTTATGCAATTTCAGACACATTGTTGAAATCCGATATCAATTAAAACGAACATCAGCAAAACCCCGCATATCATTTTCAGCATTTGCCTTACTTTTGCACCACTGTTAACGGAATGAAATTCGACATTACAATTATCGGAAGCGGTCCCGGGGGCTATGTAGCCGCCATTCGCGCCTCTCAATTGGGCAAAAGTGTTGCCATCATCGAAAAAGCTGAACTGGGCGGAATTTGCCTCAACTGGGGTTGCATTCCTACCAAAGCTCTGCTTAAAAGCGCCCAGGTTTTCGACTATATCAATCACGCTGCAGATTACGGCATCAGCATCAGCGGTCATCAGGTCGATTTCAATGGCATGATCAACCGCAGCCGTGGTGTTGCCGGCGGCATGAGCAAAGGCGTTGAGTTTCTGATGAAGAAAAATAAAATCACTGTCATCAAAGGTGCCGGTAAATTGGCCGGTAAAGGCAAAATTGCCGTTACTGCCGACGGGAAAACCGATACTCTTGAAGCTGAACACATCATTTTGGCCACCGGTGCCAGAAGCCGTGAATTGCCGAATATCAAAATAGATGGCACCCGTGTATTGGGTTATCGCGAAGCCATGGTGATGCCCAAACAGCCAAAAGAGCTGCTCGTTATTGGCAGCGGAGCCATAGGAATGGAATTCGCCTACTTCTATCACACCATCGGCACCAAAGTAACCATCGTTGAGTTCATGCCCCGTATTCTTCCCATTGAGGACGAGGAGGTGAGCAAAACAATGTCCATGACCTATAAAAAACGCGGCATTGAAATTCTGACTGAAAGCTCTGTGGAGAAGGTGGAAATTGTAGGAGAACGCTGCAAGGTAACAGTAAAAACCAAAACCGGCGAACAGATTTTCGAGGTTGACAATGTGCTGAGTGCCGCCGGTGTTCAAACCAACCTGGAAAACCTGGGTCTGGAAGAAATGGGCGTAAAAACCGACAAAGGCAAAGTGGTGGTAGATGAATTTTACCGCACCAGCGCCCCCGGGGTGTATGCCATTGGCGACATCGTTCCCGGTCCAGCATTGGCGCATGTGGCCAGCGCAGAGGGCATCATTTGCATTGAAAACATTTGTGGCCTTCACGCCGAGCCCCTGAATTACGGAAACATCCCCGGTTGCACCTATACGCACCCCGAGGTAGCCAGTGTAGGCCTAACCGAAACTCAAGCCAAAGAAAAAGGCTACGACATTCGCGTGGGCAAGTTCCCGTTCAGCGCAAGCGGTAAAGCCAGTGCCGGCGGACACAAGGAAGGGTTCGTAAAAGTAATTTTCGACAAGAAATACGGTGAATGGCTGGGCTGCCACATGGTAGGCGAAGGCGTAACCGATATGATTATCGAAGCCGTAGTGGCCCGCAACCTGGAAAGTACCGGCCACGAAATTCTGAAAAGCGTACACCCCCACCCCACCATGAGTGAAGCTGTGATGGAAGCCGTGGCTCAGGCTTACGACGAGTGTATACACCTGTAATACAGGCTTTCCCTTTTATTTTTTATCGGAACGAACAAGCAGCGTTGCTTTGGTGTTCAACGCATTGAGAACCTGCGAAAGGATTTTCAAGCTTGTTTCTTGTGCATTTTGCTCTATTTTGTAAATAGCAGCGGTTGAAAGGTTGGTCATCTTTGCCAATTCTGCTGCAGTTATTCCTTGCTTCTTTCGTTCAATCCTAATCCAATCTCCCAGGTCGGTGATGTGCTCACCATTTTTCTTGTTTGCATTTTCTGTTTGATAGGATTCTCTTTCCTCTGCAAAAATGCCCACTTTGAATTGGCTTAAATCGGGGTACAAGGCCGGTTTTTCTTCTTTTCCCGATGAGGATGAAAAGGTGTCTGCAAAATCGAAACCTGCCAGAATGGGAATATCCAAAATGCGTTGCAGCTTTACCTGGGTTTCAATGGTGAGGTTCTCCTTTCCACTCACAATTTTGGTAATTTGCTGCGGAGTAACCTGCATGGCCTCGGCGAGCTTTTTTTGAGTCCAGCCCAGTTCATCGAGTTTTGACAACACTTTCAGGGCAATGCGCTGGGATGCGCGAAGCATGTCGCGGTTCTTTACCCTGTAGGCCACATCCTTAAGGGTTTGGGTATCCGTTTCGGTTACCAGTTTCAAAAATTTTTCCTTGTTGCTCATAACTGTATTTTTATTTCAATTTCACTATTGTGTTTAACCGATACCCCATTTTTCATGAGATACCTTTTTTGCCGTGTTCAATTTTGATATTAATGTAATGAATGAAAACTGAATTTGTCAAAGGGATAAATCATTGATTCTCCTGAAAAACCAAATAGCAGTTCGACCCATTTTTTCCTGTCTGTTATTTCTGTTCTTTCAAATATTGATTAAAATCATCGGCATCAAATACCCCGTTTTCTTTGAGATACTCTTTGCAGATGTTTAGTTTCTGCATTTCATGTTGCGTATGCGGCCTGTCTTTATTCAAATGGTGAAACTTAATGGCACCCCCTGAAATTAAAAAGCAGTTCGCATCAATTTTTACGGCATACAACCTAAGGTAGTTCTTTCGGGCTTTTTGCTTCGACAGTGCTACCACTCTATACTCTCCATTGTCCAATGGCCGAAAAAATTCACTCAAACTTCTGTTTGCATGCGTTGAAAAGTGATACAACCGTTCATCCATGTCATTCGCACTTTCCATAATCATGCTACTCAACACATCGTCACTTATTCCTTTCGGCGCATCGGGCTTGTTAGCTTTCACGAATGAGTACACATACTCAGCATTGTTCCACAATGCCAAAATTCGGTGCAATTCATTCTGTTTTTCACCTTCCCATTTCACCGCATACAAAACACCCTCAAATATACAACAAATTTCCGAAACTAAACCCATAAGTTTATTTTTTTTCCTTTCCACCCGAAATATACAAAAAATAAGGTTTTATTCGTTTATTTTCTACCGATAAAAAACAAAAATCCCGGCTCATCACCGGGATTTCTTGCTTGTTCTAGATTACAATTTACCGCTTCAGAACAATCCGTTCGGCTACCCAGCCCTTGGCTGTGGGATACTTTACAAAATAAATTCCCGAACTGTAATTGCCTAGGTTGGGTTCCAGTAAATCGCCCTTTTTGCAGTCGAAGCGTTGTATAAGTTTGCCTGAGATATCGGCAATAAAAACTTCTCTGATATCGGCTTCAATCCTAATAGAGAAGGGACCTTCAGTAGGGTTAGGCCATATTTTCACCCAATTGATGGCTCCAAAACTGCCTTTTTCGCGCAATATTAAGCTGTCTCTCAGTCTGGCACTGTCGGCGGCGGTCAGCACCAGTTTTTTCAGCGTATCGCTGGCAAGCCCTGGGTTTTCAGTCATTCTAATGGAATCAATCTGCTTAATTGTTTCTATGGAAAGGCCCTTATCGCACTCAGGAACGGCAGAAAATTCTGCGGTAACAGCAAGCATTTCATCGAGCAAACTACGCACAGCATAAACATCGGTGCTGGGCTCTATATGAGAATTGCCAATTCCGCTGTGGTTGGTTAGAAACAGGTATTTACCATTGGTAAGGAGTGCGGCACTGCGCATAATAAACTCAGTGGCTTTATCGGTACCACTGCAGGCAATTGGCACAATCCTGATGCCTTTTTCAGCAGCCAAAGCAATGTATTTGTGCAATGAATCAATAATCTGCTGATCTTGATGACAGGGCGCATCCAGCATAAAGAAAATAATTCTGGCCCGGGCCTGACTGCTCCATGCGAGGTTTTTTACGGCCTGTCCAAGCGCCGATTCCAGCGCCTCGGGATAATCGCCACCGCCATTGGCTGTCTGGTCCAGTATAAAGTTATCGGTGATTACAGTATTGCTGCTGAATGGAGAAATGCGGTGCACATATTCATCACCATTGTCTCTGTAAAAAACCGATCCCAGGCGCAGGTTGATATCCTTGCTGCGCATAGATACAGCTTTGATAAAAGTATCCAGGTCTTTTTTCAGATAATGAATTTCATCTCCCATGCTCCCTGTGGCATCAACGACAAACGCCACATCGAGTTGATCGGAAATACTGCAGGGCCCTTCGGCCACAATGAAATTGATGCCGTTTTCAGCGGGATTCAGGTTTTTGGTTGTGTAAGTTTTCCCGTAGGCCTGTGCTTCGGCACTGAATTGCCCTTTCGACATTCCTTCCGCAAAAGCATTCGCCCACAATTCTGCTTTGCCGGTATTGTCGGTTCGTCCTTTCCACACTTCCACCCCGTTTTGTTTCAACACCACCGGAGCATCAATAACAGGTATTCCTTTTGATGAGGCCACTTGTACCACAAACCTTTTTCCTTCAGCAAAGTAAAAGCGGTACATTTTCCCGAATTGAATAAATTGTCCCTCCGACAAATCCTTCCACATGCGCCATTTCCCAAAATCGAGAATACTGCCTGCGGTGAGTTTACCCGCTGCTCCTGCGGTGGCGACAGGCGAACCGGGGTGCATATAATCACCGCCCCCAGATCCAGAAGCACTTGTTATGGACTTGTAGCTGTAAGAACCATCTGCCCGGAATCCCGAACGCTTTACTGCTCCCCCGGAAGGATAGTAAGCCGGAATATCTCCGTCAGTGCTTTCAAACCGTGTTCTCTTTTTGCGATCCAAATCAGCTGTTTTTGCCTCAACCATGGAAATGTCAATTTTGTTGGTTGACCCCTTGGCCGCATCGATGCTGTTCAGTTCGGTTACAAAACCATCGGCGATGGCAAATATTTTGTTTTTGCCTTCTTTGGTGGTGATGTTGTAATTGCCAGTGGCATCCACATTGAAATAGCTTGTGTCCTTCGCGTTGACCACCATGATTTTCACATTTTTCAGGTTGGTACCATTCAGGGCGTCGCTAACTTTTCCATTGAAATAGGCCTGGGCTCCGGCATGGGTTGCCGAGAGAAAGATGAAGGCCTGAATAATTCTTGTGCGCATTGGTTAGGTGTTAATTGAAGGGTAGATACCGAAAGAACGAAAAAGGTAAATGCCAGTTCAAAGTTTTATTTCCAAAAAACCAAACCGACCGCTGCAATCAGCAGGCAAAATGCCAATATATACCGCCAGTGCAGGGTTTCGCCCCGAAAAACAAAAACAACCACCACAGAAAAAACCACAATAGATATGACCTCCTGCAAAATTTTCAATTGGAACATATCCAGAGGTCCTCCGGTTTCTCGGCTGCCAAATCGGTTTGCAGGCACCATGAATACATACTCAATTAAGGCAATCCCCCAACTGAACAAAATGATACCAGCCAGCCCCCAATTCGAGCCGAACGAAAAGTTCTTCCACTTTAAATGTCCGTACCAAGCCAATGTCATAAACACATTGGAAGCCATGAGAAGAAACGCAGTATAAATCAGCCGCATTGGGCTTCTGGATTAATCGTTGGTCAGGAAGGGATAGCGGTAATCCTTCACGGGTACAAAGGTTTCCTTGATGGTTCTTTGATTCACCCAGCGAAGCAAATTCACCTTGCTACCTGCTTTGTCGTTGGTTCCGCTGCCGCGGGCTCCACCAAAAGGCTGCTGACCAACAACGGCACCCGTGGGCTTGTCGTTGATGTAGAAATTGCCGGCAGAATGCCTCAAAGCCAAAGTGGCGGCCGCAATGGCATTTCTGTCCTGCCCTATCACTGCACCCGTAAGTGCATATTCGCTGGTATTGTCAACGATATTGAAAATGGCCGGCCATTCGGAATCTTCATACACCCAAATGGTTAAAACCGGACCAAAAATTTCTTCGCACATGGTGGTATAATCGGGGCGCGGAGCCATAATGATGGTGGGTTCAATAAAATATCCCTTGGTTTTATCGTAGCCACCACCCGATAGTATTTCCAATCCTTCTTTTTTGGCATTGTCGATGTACGAAGTGATTTTATTGAAAGCCCTTTCATCGATCACCGCATTCACAAAATTGCCAAAATCTTCGGTGGGACCCAGTTTGATGGTAGCCATTTCCGCTATCAGCTTTGACTTCACTTCGGCCCAAATGCTTCTGGGTACATAAACCCT
>CANHCW010000132.1 GCA_947459165.1 Flavobacteriales bacterium | reverse complement strand
TCCCCACTTCCAACCAGAACGGTATTGTAACCCCATTTTCTTTTCTGAATTTTGAAAATGGTTCTTGAAGCCAAGGATAGTCTTAACAGAAGTGTAAAACCCAAGTGAAGAGAGGAATAAACAAGTAATGAATTGTAATAATCGGTGTATTTGCCTACGCTGTCATCCAATAAAAGTGCAAAAAATACAAGCAAACATCCCAGGCCTCCATTCACCATTGTTTGTTCAACTTCTCTCAGTCGACTGCGTCTGAAAATATTGCGGTAATAACCGGTTCCACTATACAGAAAAAACCAGAATGCAGGTATCAGGATAAGCCCCAGCCAAAGTTTGTAATCTGAATTTACAGGAATGTCATATCCGTGCTTACCTGCTTCAACCACATGTTTTCGGTACAAAAAAAACAGGCACCAAGCGGTAGCGGCCGAAAACAGATCGGCTGTAAGGTGAAGAAAAATCTGCAGTTTCCTGTTCATTTCAAGTGAGTGAGTCTGATGTTGTCTATCAGTGTGGTTTGAGATCCCCGCGTTTCTGCTGATTTTTGAGGACTCAGAAGAATTTTAATGTCAGTATTGCCGGGTTGATTGATGAGTTCATAAAGCAAATTGATGTAAAATCGTTTCCATTTGTTTTCAGTTGGAACAATGTAAACATAAGGCAAATACTGAGTGCCGTTGCTGTTTCTTCTGATCATGGCAACCTGAACCGGCAATGTACTGTTGATATCAAACTCAAGAATTACATCAGAACCATCTGTGGGAATGGATGAGAAGAAATTGAATGATGCCATGTCAATCAATTTAGCTGTATCGGCATCGGTCATCATTATTTTCATGCAGCGAGTGTTGGCGGCAAAATGTCCGTTTAAAACGAATGCTTCGGAACTGATGAACGATGTGTCGGCTTTCGAAGAAAACAAGCGAACAAGCGTGCTGTTGGGACCTTCAAAATCTTCGGTCCATACCACATTGGCATTGCTTTTAAACTGAAATAAAGGAACACCGGCTGAGGTAATTGTACCCGGTTTAAATGTGTATGAGGTGTCGAAAATGGCAAGTGTATTCAGGGAAATGTATTGACTTTTACTTCCGTTTAACCGAACGGCAGGTATGATTGAAACTTTTTGTTTGCCTTCCTGCAGAACGGGAACGGTGCACGGAATTTCAAATTGCCCTAAAAAATCACCGCCAACATACAGTTTAATGGCGCTGAACTCATGAATGGAATTGCCCTGCCCAATGTTGGTTTTCAGCATAACCGAATCGATTCGGAGGTAAGAGGGAATGGGTTCAACGGTTTTATCGCAGGAAGAAAAGGCAATAAAAACCAAAACGGCGGGAATAAACCTAAATCGCATTACGCAAAAATAAGGGGTATTACACCTCGTGGTATCGTCGCTGTACCTTTTCGGTAATTCGTTGGGTTAAGTGAAGTACGCCCAGCCAATCGGCAAGGCAGGTTCTCGGGGTGAGGTTTTTTTCAATATTCTCGGCAAAATTCCTGAGTTCCATTTGCCAGGCATCAAAAGGCATAACGGGTCTTGCAATGGTGCTTAACTCAGTTGAATTTTCAGGAATTTCATCACTTAAAATATTCAGTTGATGCTGATTGTCGGATGGGCGGTATTCCGTGAGTGTGTTTTCGGGGAAATCGAGAACAAAAACCCTGTTTTCCTGAAAAAGCCGAAGCCGGTGCAAACCGGGTTCAATGGCTCGTCCTGCTGAGATGTGGCAAACTGCATCATTGTCGAATTCAATGTGAATGTTCAGCAAATCAGGGTTTTTTCCGAATAAAAAAATGGGGCGCGCAGAAACATGTCGTATTTCGGAATTCGCCACCCGCTTGATCAAATCCAAATCCTGCCCTAATTCTGCGAATAACCACGATGAAAATTCGCCAGGGCCGGGAGGTGGGCAATGTTTTTCAAGTTTAATGAATCTTGGTTTTCTAATGTATTGAGAGGCGGTGGTGAACAGGGGTTTGTTGTGCAAAACATTCGCTACTTGAATGCAGTTTCGACTTTCTGCCTGAAGAGAGCAGAACTGCTCCACCGGTAAATCGGTGCCGTGATGAAAACCGTCGAACAGAATGTGTTTTCCAAATCGAATGAGGTTTTCAATTACACCATGTTCCATTCTCAAGGTATGCCTGTCAACAACAAAAACATCGGCTTTTTCCAACAGGTTGCCGGTGTACAGCAATCCGCCCATGCCATTGAAATTAATTTCATCGTCGGGGTCATAAAAGCCGGCCAGTTCAAAGCAATCGGACTTTTGGAATAAGTAATTGAAAATTTCGGCTTTTCGTTCCGAACCGAAAATAATCGTTTTCAGCTTCTGCATAGTTAGCTTTGCAATGTTGGCAAAAATGCATTTGCCGGCACCAAACTCACACATGACTATTTCTAACAGATGTTTACAACGCAAGGCATAAATGAAACCCCGGTTACGGCAGGCAAAAGACGACAGCTCGTGAATGAACTGCGCGGCAAAGGCATAGTGTCAGAGCTAGTATTGCAGGCTATAGGCAAGGTTCCGAGACAATTGTTTTTCCCAAAAGATTTCGAGCAGTTTGTTTACCGCGATGCGGCTTTTCCTATTGGTCACGGGCAAACAATTTCACAACCTTACACAGTGGCATTTCAAACAGCACTGCTCGATTTGAAGCCCGGTTCAAAAGTGCTTGAAATCGGCACGGGTAGTGGTTATCAGGCTGCTGTGCTGAGTGCTTGCGGAGCCATGGTTTACACCATAGAAACCATCAAGGAGTTGCTGATGGAATCGGTGAAAGTGCTTAAAATTTTAGACAATGAAATACAGTGCTTTCATGGCGACGGCAGTATGGGTCTCAGTGCCTTTGCCCCGTTCGATGGAATTGTTGTTACGGCCGGTGCTCCGGAAATCCCCCAAACGCTTGTTTCTCAGCTTGTGGTAGGAGGGAAGTTGGTGGTTCCGGTTGGCGATAAACCAGATACACAAAAAATGTATCGTGTTACCCGTATAAATGAAAAAGAGACAAAAACCGAAGTGTTCGGCGATTTTAAATTCGTTCCGCTGACAGGTAAAGAAGGCTGGAACGGCAAAAATTAACCGTTCATAGCCATTTCAATCTCTTCCACTTCTGTGGGCAGTCCTTCCATAAAATCCATCAGCCCTCCGTTGGTAATTAACACATCGTTTTCAATACGAATGCCAATTCCTTCTTCTCTGATGTAAATGCCCGGCTCTACGGTGAGAACATTGCCTACTTTCATTTCGCCCCATCGGTGCATTACATCATGAACATCCAAACCCAAGTGATGACTGGTTCCATGCATGTAATATTTCATGAAGGATTTGGGATTGTTTTTTACATCTTCCATGCTCAGCAACTTTAGGTTTACCAATTGTTCGGTCATGACTTCGCAAACCTGTTCATGATATTCGGGAAGCTTTTTGCCGGGTTGAATGAGTTTTTTAGCCTCTTTTTGAACCGTTAAAACCGCATTGTAAACATCTCTTTGGCGAGGTGTGAATTTTCCGTTTACCGGAATGGTGCGGGATAAATCTCCGTTGTAATTGGCATATTCTGCGCCAAAATCGAGAAGAATAAGATCCCCGGCTCTGCACATATCATTGTTTTCTACATAGTGCAGTACGCAGGCATTTTTTCCCGAAGCAATAATGGGGTCGAAGGCGAAACCATTGCTTCGGTTTCTGGTAAATTCATGAATCAATTCTGCCTCAATTTCATATTCGCATATACCTGGTTTTACAAATTTCAGAATCCTTTCAAATCCTTTTCTCGTAATGCCAATGGCTTCTTTCAACAGTTCTATTTCCTCGGGTTCTTTGCACATTCTTAAATTGGAAAGAATGGGGGCTGTTCTCAAAACCTGGTGAGCAGGGTATTTGTGGCGAATTTCATGGGCAAACCGGAATGCATTGTTGGGAACAACATTGGATGCACGGTCGTTTTCATTTAAATTCAGGTAAATATTTTCAGCAAGTAAAAACGCCGGATGGATGGTTTTCCAAAACTCGTGATGCCAGAATACTTTGTTAACACCGCTGACTTTGGCCGCCTCATCGGGCATCAGTCGGGCTCCGTCCCAGATTGCAATCTGTTCACTTGTTTCTTTTATGAAGAGCATTTCTCGGTACATTGGGTTTGGGCAATCGGGAAACATCACCAGAATGGTGTCCTCCTGATCTATACCGGTCAGGTAGAAAATGTCTGAATTCTGCTTGAACCGATACAAGGCATCCCCATTACGGGGCACTTCATCGTTGCTCTGAAATACGGCAATTGAGCCCGGTTTCATCTGTTTACATAGCTTTTCTCTGTTGCGAATGAACAGTTCTTCCGATATGGGTGAATATTTCATGAATGCTTATTTTATGCGTTTGCGAATTAACGAAAGGAATGTTCAATGTAACGCAAAGAGCACACCATTTTTTTAAGCGAGATGAATACGATACAGACCGGGATGAATTCATGTCTTCAGGCCGCAATGAATTTGAATGTTAATTGTATTAAGCAATTGAATTACTGTTAAATAATGAAAATATCAGCAAGGTAATTATCCATAATTTGTTCTCATTCAAAATAAATCTTTATTTTTGGGGCAACATTTTAGGATGATGCCTTGTCTATCGATTGAGACGGCTTCAAAACTGAAATAAAAACAAAAAAATGAATATGGTAAGAAAACTACTTCTTTCACTATTACTCCTTTCAGCGGGTACTTTTTCAAAGCTTTACGCTACCCACATGATGGGTGCCGACATGACCTACAAATGTTTGGGTGGTGGCAAGTACCGAATCATTGCAAAAATTTACCGCGATTGCCGGGGGATTTCCTTTAATGGCCCCACTTTTGGAGCTTTTGCAGGCCTTAACGGCGGCAATGGTTGCGGCGACCAACCGTTAAGCATTACGAGAACAGGAATCAGGGATGTAACTCCCCGTTGTTCAACAGCCAGCAAGCCCTGCAACCCACAGAACGTCGGAGGGACTGGGGAAGGAATCGAAGAACACACCTTTGAGGTGACGGTTGATTTCAATGCGAATCCACTAAGGAACTTTGTAAATAAATCTTCTTGTTGTGAAGTAACATTTTATATTGGTCAGTGTTGCAGAAACGGAGCCATCACAACAGGACCGGCAAATGCAGATTTCTGGGCCACAGCCATGATCAACATTTGCAACATTCCAAAAACAAGAAATAAGTGCAATTCCAGTCCCCAACTTTCAAATGAACCCATCGGTTTTCTCTGTTGTAACCAGGCCTATTACTTTAATAATGGTGCTATGGATACCGTCGATTTCGATTCATTCGGTTACAAGTTGGTTTGTGGTTTGAATTCAAGACCCACCGGCTGTGTAAGTTACGCCTCGCCGTTTTCTGCAAGGTATCCAATGACTCCTTATTGTGTTCCTCCTACCAGAATTGACTGTACTCCCAATCCCAATACCAAACCTCCCCGCGGATTCTTCCTCGATACCAGTACCGGTGACTTAATATTCACACCAACGAAATGTGATGAGGTGGGAATTGTGGTAATTGAAATAACGGAATACAGGAAAGACAGTGCCACAAGCAAGTGGATAGTCGTCGGACGAACGCGGCGAGACATGCAGCTTATTGTGAAAGATGATTGTGGATACAATAAAGCTCCCACAATTGAAGGACCGACATCTGTTAAGGTTTGCGAAGGCGATAAAATATGCTTCAATATTGACGGCAAGGATGAAACCTTTACTCCCTTCCAGACAGTACCCGATACGGTTCAGTTGAAGTGGAACAGAGGTATTCCCGGAGGTACATTCACCATTAAAGATCCAAAGGCGCGTGAAAAAACTGCCGAGTTCTGCTGGCAAACCCGCGTAGGGCAAGCAAGTGATGTGGCTTATTCATTTACTGTAACTGCCACAGACGATCACTGTCCAAAGCCTTCACAATCTATCCGTGGTTTTAAAGTGAAAGTAAATCCCCGGGCGTTTTCTACCCGTAAGTACACCATTTTAAAGTGTGGCAGATTTGCCTGGGATGCAACCGTTCCGGCAGGTTTTAAAGGAATCCCCACATACCGGTGGAGTTTGCGAGACAGTTTGGGTAGCAGGGAATTTTATTACAGCACCCGCAAAACCGATACCTTCCGCTACAAATTTGGTGGCAAATACATTATGGTGCATACGGTGAACAATCCCGATAACTGCCCCACCATTTACAGAGATACCATTGTTCTGCC
>CANHCW010000131.1 GCA_947459165.1 Flavobacteriales bacterium | reverse complement strand
GCCATCAAAAAACACAGGGATATTCGCTGTGGCATGGCCTTTTATGGCGATAAAAACGAAGACAGGGACTGGTTTCGGCATACCCGTTTCACCTACAACTTCGATACGCTTGAAAATCATATTCAGCACATTTATACCACCGGTGGCGGTGATTTACCTGAATCGGTTTATGACGGTTTTTTTGAAGCCATGAAAACCATGAATGTGGATGAATCCCGCAAATTAATGGTGATGATTATTGGTGATGCTAATTCGCTTGACAGCACCCGTTCCACATACAGTCTGCAGGATGTACTTGCTTTTTGTAAAAAGCGTGATGTTCATATCAATTTGTACCCTATGTTGCTGGCTACCAACGACGACAGCGTAGAGGAAACCACTCCGGTACACGCCGATTTAATTTACATGTTGTACCCTAACCCAACCCGTGGTGATGTGAACTTCAAAACCAACCGCGCCGGCTTTTATGAATATGAAATCATCAACCAGGCCGGTTCCATTATAAAAACGGGTGGTTTAACAGGTCCTGAGGCCACAATCAATATAGGTATGCTAAGCAATGGGCTATATGCCATCCGGCTCATCGATGCGGAAAGCCGGCACACAGAATCGCACAAGGTGGTTCTTCAAAAATAGAAAAAGCCGCCCTTCGGGACGGCTTTTTCGTTTATCTAAAGTTGCTTTTGGTTATTTCATTACAGTGAACTTCACTGCGTTAGAACCTTGTGCCCCTGTGATTCTCACAAAATAAGAACCATTGCTGAGGGAAGAGATATTCAAACGGGTTTTGTTTTCACCTGTTGCGGCATTGACAGCAGCAGACTGCATTTTGGTGCCGTTCAGTGCAAATACTTCAACGGTTACTTTCTCACTGCGCGCCGAACTGAAACTTACATTCAGGTTATCGGTTGCAGGAACAGGATAAGCATTGATACCGGTAAATACCGAAGGATATTTTTTCACAGTGCTGGTTAAGCTTGTGCTTTGGTAATAGCCCCTTCCGTGGGTTCCGATGTAAAGATTAATGCCTTCCCATGGTTTCCATTCGTATCCACGAATTTCAAACACAGGAACCCTGGCCATGCCGGTGTTGGCTTCTGTCCAGTTGGTGCCGCCATTTTCAGTTACATATACACCCAAATCAGTACCCAAAATAATTCTTGAGGGTTTGTCGGGGTCAATTACCGCATCGTAAATAGGCATTTTGGGCAAATCACCGGTAATGTTTGTCCAGGTGGGATTGGCCGCAAGGGCATCTTTCGATTCCATTACATAAATGGAGCTGCCATATCCACCGAGGGTAATCACAACATGGTTTTCATCATTCTGATCTACATTCACAGAAGTAATCACTCTGCTCGAAGTTCCTGTGGGAACAAACTGTACACTGCTAATGCCTGCAGGAATGGTATTGGCTCCTGGGTTTGCCGCAATCGTGTAGGTTGCAGAATTCAGGTTATCGATTCGAATCAATCGACCTGCCTTGGCAATGAAAAGGTGATCACCGTCGGGGGTATAATCCATTTCTACAATTCGGTCATTACCCAATCCTGATGCCACCCTGAACCAGCTTACATCATTTATGAAATCGGTAGGATTGATTGCAGCCCAAACCTCCGAGTTTCTGGCCAAAAACAACCTTGAAACACTATCGTTCTTCTCCCAAAGTACAAAATGAGTATTGAAGTCTACATCAGGTGGATTGGTAGCTGCTTCATCCGGCTTAATTCTATCATCCCAGAAAGTTGAACTGGATTGACCGCTATTGGCTGTTCTGGCAATTCTACCGAAATAAGTGCTCACAAAAATAGTTTTGGGGTAAAATCTTGAGAATTCAACATCAAATCCATCACCGCTGTATATTTCAAGTGCTGTTTTAGAAGGTGCACCATTGATGCTATTTCCTGAAAAATTAATCAACTGTGTTCCATTATCCTGAGAGCCGCCGGCCATGTGGCCCAAGCGATTGGCTGCAATGTTGTAACACTGGTAGGTAGTGAAATTCCTGTTCATTCTGGTCCAGGTTTTGCGGTCGCGGCTTCCGAACAATCCACCGTCGCAACCAACGAGCATCAAAGCAGGACTCACTCTGGTATCAAATTGAATGATGTGTTTGTCAGCATGCACATAACCTGTATTCCAGGGGGCATCAAACATAGATGCAATCTCTCTGTAACCATTAACATTGTCCCATTCTCCCATTACAACACCTCCGAGGTAAACGCGGTTTTTATTGGTCGGATCTACGCAACAAACATTGTCATAGTAGCCCTGACCTGTACCCATATTGTCAGTTACAGAGTTGTAATAAATAATTTGCTGCCATGTTGCACCACCGTCAGTAGTGCGATAAACACCGTTCAAACGGGTTTGTGCATTTTGCAGGTAAACATAATTTGGATCTTCAGGAGAAATAGCAATGGAAACGCGACCCGTAGCAGAACCGTAGTTTTGAAGTGTCAGGTTTGCTCCGTTCGCATCGCTTTTGAAAACGCGGCCATCGCTGAAACTGCACCAAAGAACTCCGTTTTTATCCAGTTTCACCTCTTTACATTCACCACCGCGAACTGTAGCAATGGCAGTTCCACCATTGGTAAACACATACAGTCCGCTTTGGGTGGCCACATAAAATTTGTCTTGTGTGGGGTGCGCAGCCATACTGTTACACTCGTAAAAACGGCTATCGGATGCATTGGCCATGCGGGTAAACACAGTTCCGGATCTGTTGGAGCTTTTATAGAGTCCGTTTCCGAAGAATGCAGGAGAACCGTTTCTCGTACCTGAAAGGTTGGTAAAACCACCTTCGCCCGTTCCGTAGTAAATGGTTCCATCGGGAGTTTGGGCGATGCAGGTAACATTCAAGTTTTCCTGCTTGTCATTTACGGGAGCCCAGCTCAGTCCACCGGTGTTGCTTCGGAATAAGCCGCCGCTAACACCTCCCATGAACCACAGATTCATTGAATCCTTGTCGAGCAATAATGCGCGGCATCGGCCACCAATATTATCTGGCCCCATGTTTGTCCATTGAATTGAAGCATTTCGACGCAGCATTTTCAGCTTGTCGGCCTGTGCAATAGCGGCTTCAACCCATTCCGGTTCGATGGTACCGGTAATTTCGTTGGCTCGCAGGTAATGAAGATATTCCAGCGCAGGGCCGATTTCTTCTTCTTCACCTTCGGATTTTTCAATCCGAATGGATTTTTTCAAATTGCCCATGCCCGATTCACTTGCCATCCAAGCCACGCCACAAACTAGCACGGCTGAAAGCACACTTGCGATAGATGTTTTCACTCTCATATCTTATCTGTTCCTGTTTTTTGTTCTTTCAAAAAGAGGCTGCAATTTAGCTATAAACCCCCTAATTTCGGTATGTTTCATTTCAAAAATTGCAAGACTTACTTTGTACTGACTTAATACTTGCAGTTGTTTGACCGTGAACCGGGAGCATTGCAGGGATTTTGTGAGGTATGGTTTTTTTCAATGTTCAAGCTACCGAACATGTTTTTCTGCATGATAAGAGCTTCTCACCATAGGGCCGCTTTCCACGAAAAGAAAACCTTTTTCAAGGCCTTCATTCTCCCATTTTTTGAATTGTTCGGGATGCACATATTCCGCCACGGGCAAATGCATTTTTGTAGGTTGCAGATATTGGCCCAGTGTTAATACATCGCAACCGTGGGTTCTTAAGTCGTCCATTAGTTTACTCACTTCTTCAGGAGTTTCACCACAGCCCATCATTGCGCCACTTTTGGTTCGCAAACCATACTCTTTGGTTCGCAGAATCTGCTCAAGACTCCGTTGATATTTGGCCTGCGGCCGCACCACCCTGTAAAGGCGTTCAACTGTTTCCATGTTGTGGGAAACCACATCCGGTCTTTCATCCAAAAGCATGTACAGTAAGTCCCACTGCGCTTTGAAATCGGGAATGAGTGTTTCTATGGTGGTTTCGGGATTTTGTTTTTTTACTTCTCTGATGGTAGCGGCCCAAACCGTGGAGCCTTTATCAGGAAGTTCATCTCGGTTAACGGAAGTAATAACGCAATGCTTCACCCCCATCAGACGCACGGCTTCCGCAACCCTGTAAGGCTCATCGGTATCGTAGGTTCCGGGACGACCTGTGGCCACTGCGCAGAATGAACAACTGCGTGTACATACATTTCCCAAAATCATAAAGGTGGCAGTTCCTGCACCCCAGCATTCTCCCATATTCGGACAGCGGCCGTCTTCACAAATGGTGTGAAGACGGTTTTCTTTCACAATTTTTTTAACATTGGTATAATTGCTACCTGTAGGAAGGTCAATTTTAAGCCAGGAAGGCTTGGAAGGCCTGCGCTTCTCTTCTTTGCTGACAACGGGAAGTTCTAACACAACGATTATCGGATGAACTAATTGCCCAATCCGAAGGCAAAATTAATATAAAAGGAAGACAACACACTGCGATTCAACTTCGTGTTGAACATAATAGGCAGTTTTGATGCGAAAGCTTCCACACGGGCACCAATACCCAGAATGTTCATATCGGTGCGGTAATTTCCCCAAGAAAATTCCAATCCGGTTTGCAGTGAAATACCGGGTGTAATTCCGCCGGTAGACAAGCCGTTGGTAAAGCCTGCCCTTCCGGTAATCACGCGTTGCGGGTGAATTTCGGGATTGTATGGCACGGTTGAGAAATTCTCGTTCCCGAATTGATCTACTTCCAAAACGGTAACATAAACAGGCCAGTGGTAAGCCAGCGGCAATCCCACGGCCGAAACAAGGTTGACCCCAACTGAACGCCGGTCGGGACGGGTACTGACAACGGAACGCAAATGCCAGGCGGGTCTGAAAACCCACTGATAGTTCACTTTTTCAAGCTTGTAAACACCGGAGCTGTTAATCAGGTTATTTAAAAGCGCCACTTCTCTGGGATGCTGAACATTGCCAATCTCAAAAGACCAGTCACCAAGCGACAGTCTTTTAGAATCAGGCAGGGGGGCATAATGTTTAAAGTGAAATGCAACACCATACCGATTGATTCCCAAACCCAACGCAGAAGTGCTGCCTGTTTGAGCCTGAAGCCGGGAAGCAAAGGAAAACAGGCCTGTGATGGCGATTACAATCCATTTCACCTTACAAATATACCCAATTGACGAGTTCTTGAATTTGCCATGAATCATTCGGCACAGAAAATTAATCTCCCACTTCAACCCACAAATGTGCTTTTCTTTTATTTAATAAGGCTTTTAAGTATATTTGCAATCTGTTATAACCAGAAACACTGACCTCAAACCCCCAATAAACAAGCAGAGTGGGAAGAACTGTGGATAAAAGGTGATTAAAAAGGGGAAATTGTGGGAAACTGTGGGATTTTTGGTTATTATTTAGCAGACGAAATCCGAAACAGATGTCCGGAATGATTGGCGAGTATGTTTGTAAGCTTGACGAAAAAGGCAGGTTGTCTTTGCCGTCGCGGCTTCGCGCGCAGTTTCCTGAAAGCGCGGGCAACACGCTGGTTGTAAACCGGGGATTTGAAAAATGTCTCGTTCTGTACACCCGTGAGGACTGGTTGAAAGAAAGCAGCCGCCTGAACGATGTAGATGATTTTCTGAGCCCTGAAATACGCCGTTTTAAACGCGTATTTACTAATGGTGCAAACCTGGTTCAGATCGATGGTGCCCAGCGCATTCTCATCCCCAAAAAGCTCAGCGAGTACGCCGAGCTGAATGATGAGGTGGTGCTCAGTGCCATTGGCAGCAAGGTTGAAATCTGGAGTCGCAGCAATTACGACCTGGAATTGTCGGTTGGTTCAGACGAACTCAGCCGCCTTGCTCAAAACTTCTACAAAAGCACGGGAGACAGAAAAGAGAATTGAGAGGATTGAAATGTCTGCCAAATGGAAACATACCACATTCCTGTTCTGCTGAAAGCCAGCGTAGATAAGCTGGTGCATAATCCTGCGGGGATTTATGCAGATGCCACATTTGGCGGAGGCGGGCATTCGCGTGAAATTTTAAGCCGTTTAAGTGAAAAGGGCCGACTTCTGGGATTCGATAGGGATACAGATGCCATTCAAAACAGTCCTGCCGACAAGCGATTTACCCTGGTAAACCACAATTTCAGGTTCATGAATCAATTTCTTGGTTACCTGAAATGCTTACCGGCTGACGGCATTCTGGCCGATCTGGGCATTTCCTCCCACCAAATTGATGAACCCAAGCGAGGTTTCGCCCACCGGCTTGAAGGACCGCTGGACATGAGAATGGACAAAAGTTCACCCCT
>CANHCW010000130.1 GCA_947459165.1 Flavobacteriales bacterium | reverse complement strand
CTCGTGCTCATTGTTGTCGAGGATGTCAAGTGGAATGTTTGCTTCTTCCTGTACATATCCAAAGACCTCTGTGAACCATTCCATTATTTGATCATTCGGCACTTCACTATCCATTAATGTAAAGTCCAAGTCTTCTGAAAACCGATAGTCTTGAAAATATACTTTCTTCAATACGGTGCCACCTTTGAACACCAGCTTCGAGGCAAGATAGCTATGGTTCGCAATGCCCTGCAACAACCAGGAAAGCACATAGTCCTTTTCAATCTGTTGGTCCCGTACACCGGCTTCACGGGCTTTATTCTGTATTTCTTGGGGCTTGATCATGTGAATAAGGCAGATTTAATGGTCTCTGTTTCAAGATTTTGTTGAATGCTCCAACGGCTGATCATTTTGCCTGACTTGGGTAATTCAGTATCAAGTAAGACATACGAAGCTGTTTTCAATGCATGTAGTTTATCGATGATTTCAAGATTCAAGCCGAGGGTTTCCAGAACAAAACCCAGGCGTTTGATGACTGCTTGTGAGTCGAATCGCTTTGTGTATTCAAATAGCTTTTCAAAATCGATTTTGTCTTTTGACATCACTATAGCCTTGGCCACCTCAACTATGCCCCCGGCATAATCTGGCTTAAACAGGCAGTCTATAATGGTCTTCTCTAAGTCCGAACACCATACCTTGTTGAAATTATCAATCCAAATCTTCTTTGCACCAAAGAAATGCTGTTCATTGTGATAAATAAATTGGAAATCTACATCCTTTATTTTCAAAATCGACGGTTTAAATTGCCTCGCCACAACTATTTGCTCCTTTAAAGATGGCTGCGTAATTAGTTGATGAATTTGCATGGCTGAGTAATAGCCAATGTAGTGTTCATTACCTTTGGTAAGTGGCTCTGCCAAAAGGTGCCAGTCAGGCATAAAGGTGTTCGCATCCTGCTCGTATGGAATAATGTGATATAAGCCATGCTTGATTCGCATCAGCAGACCACGCTTAACCATATCACTTAATAGCTCATCCACAGTGCCTTCATGTGATTGTGGAAGGGCGGCCCGTGCTTCTGAATTATCAAAACTATCCTTGCCCAGCTTATAGAAATAAGTCAGGAGTTCGTGGGATTGGGTTGATATCAACTTGCGCCTCATAGTCATAATTTCAGTTTAAACCTGAAAACAAAGATATAAAAAATAATTAAACATACATTATATATCCTAAAAATCAGTTAAAAACTGATTAAATAGATATAAAACATCATGCTGAACGAACATGAGTTGCTTCCGCTTGGCTGGAAATTGCAGGATGCAGATATCATGACGCGCAGAGGTGCAACCAAACAGCCAAAGATTGTAAGATGCAGAAAAAAGGGCAGCCTTTACTCCCTTGAAAGCCTTTTGAACCGTTCTATTGGATTGCCAAAGATTACTCAAGATGTAAACATTGAAAGCAAGGAAATACTCATTACATTGGATTTGGGAAAGTGATGACCGGGGAACTGATTTTCTGCGTATTTGTGCCTCAAAAATGTAAATAATTGATTTGCAATATGCTTTACTTTCTGTATCGGTAAATAACACCAGTTTAAAAAGTCAATATTAAGATTGACAAAAATTTTGTATTAGTCAATTTAAAGATTTACTTTTGTGTTTAATAAGTCAATCTTTAGATTTACATGCAGGGTAAACAACATCTTCTTCTTCAGCAGTTAAACGATAAAATGAAGCTATTTTCGGCCATCAGGAAGGTGTCGGTTCCTCCTACGGGCTGGGTAAAAGCCATTCGCACAGCGTTGGGCATGTCGTTACAGCAATTGGGTAATAAGCTTGGAGTTTCCAAGCAGAATGTACAGAGCATGGAAAAACGCGAGCAGGAGGGAACAATAAGTATTAAGGCATTGAAGGAAGTGGCCCAAGCCATGGACATGCAGTTTGTGTATGGTTTTGTTCCAAAAGATGGCTCTTTGAATGATTTAATTGAAAAGCGTGCGGCCATGCTTGCATCCGAAATTGTGATGCGCACCGCACACACCATGAATCTGGAGGATCAGGCGAATTCAAAAAAGAGAATTGCAAGGGCGATTAAGGAGAGAACAGAGTTGATTAAAAATGAAATGCCCGGTATGCTATGGGATTAGATTTCCAATACATTACCGGACAAACACCCTTGGATGAAGAGGAAATAGAAGGTCTGCTCATTCCCGCCATTGCCACTCGTGGCGAGTTGGATGAATTTGAACAACAAAACATTGAAAATTCGATTCAATGGACCATGAGCCGTTCGTTTAAGCCGGAATTTGTTTTTACAGAGGATTTTATGCGGTTACTCCATAAAAAAATGTACGGGGATGTTTGGTCTTGGGCAGGCGAGTTTCGGAAAACAAATAAAAATATTGGAGTTGATCGATTGCAAATACCAACAGATTTAAGATACCTGTTGGATGATGCGAAATATTGGCATGAAAACAATACCTTTTCTTCCGATGAAATAGCCATTCGATTTAAACACCGAATAGTTCAAATTCACTGTTTTCCAAATGGCAATGGCAGGCATAGCCGGTTGATTGCTGACATCATTATCGAAAAAATTTACCAAAGGCCTGTTTTTACCTGGGGAGCAATGAATTTGACTGCTGAGGGTGCAGCGCGTAACGAATATATAAAAGCATTGAGGGCAGCGGATAAGGGTGATTATCTATTGTTGCTAGCTTTTGCGAGGTCGTGACTAAGAAATTAAATTTGTTTAATTGCTGCTATTGGATGTGTAATAGTCTTATTTACTTGTAAAATTCCTACTTGTGATCTTTCTTTGTTCTTACAATTATGGCAGCTTCAACTATTAGCAAACCTCAACTGAATGCAGTGAAGAAATCACTGGCCAAGATAGATTTAACCCGTTTGGAAGAACGCTGTGCTAATGAGGCGCAAACCCGATTTACACTTGTAGAGCCGATTCTTGAAGTTTTGGGATATAGTAGGTTAGATGATATGGTTACTGAAGTTTCGGCTGGCTTTGGTGAGAAGAATGACCGGGCAGACATAGGGCTTTTTGTATCAAACAAAAAGGCAACTTTGAAACCTGAAATCATTGTAGAGTGCAAGAAATACGGAAAGAAACTGACAGATAAGGAAGCGAGTCAGCTCAACAATTATTTCATCAATACACCCAGCGCCAAAATTGCTATACTTACTAATGGCATTGACTGGAAAGTGTATGCGGCTGATATTAATTCTAAAGAATCTACGCTGCATTCTATGCCATTCATGGAAATGTCATTAGAGGATATTGATGATGAAGTGGTAGAAAATCTGACGCGCCTGAAGCGAGATGTCATCAATATTAAGGAATTGCAGGAAGAAGCTGCGGAGTTTTTCTTTATGGGAAGATTTGGTGGTGCATTCTTTGAAGAGTTTCTGAATCCATCTGATGAAATGATAAAGGCCATCTATTCCAGGATGGGCGGAAACAGATTGACAGACTCCATTAAAGGGAAAATAAAAGGGCTTATCAATTCGCAGTCTTTGAGGGAAGTTGCGGAGAGAATGACCATTGAGGAATCAAAGCGCAATGGCAATATGGTTATTACCACCGCTGAAGAATTGAAAATGTATCATGCAATTAAAGCCATTTTGTTGCAGCGTAAGGAAATAAAATCTGACAGGATTTCTTATAGAGATCAAAAGAATAGTTTCTTAATCTTGGTGGATGATAATCAGAAGAAACAAATTTGCCGGATTGTATTTACCCAGAACAAGCAACGAATAGAGATAAATGGTAAGGAATATGATGTGAACGGAATTGAGAGTGTGGTTTCACTGCGCAAGGAACTTACAGATGCTGCGTTGCAGTATTTTGCGCTGTAGTGTGGTATCTATTTTTCTGCGTTTTTGTGCCTTATTTGTACCTTGTATTTACAAGTATTTGAATATCAATACTAAAAACTTTCTGTATCGGCAAGTAACCCAAAGTCACTTAATTCCCGCCCCCTCAATTTCTCCTCCACCACCCCCGGGTCCAGCAGGGTGGTGGTGTCGCCCAGGTTTTGGGTTTCGCCTTCGGCTATTTTGAGTTCTGTTGTGAAGATTAAAACCCATAGGGTATTTCTATGCTAAATCAGGCATTTTTATTCTCTCTCCTGTATAATGCCTTTAGTCCCTGCTTTGTTCTTCCGGATCCATACAATTGTGTCATTTTTCTTAATAATTCAGGATTGAAAATTTTGTAATTATCTGCTAAATTATTTAGAATGGCGTTGGGTTCTTCAGCCAGTTCTTCCAGATTATTGAGTAAATCAACCAATAAAAATTCTTTGCTTAGCTGATTGGGGAAAGCGGTTTTTATTTTGAATTCAAATGTTTTTCCATTGAATGTAAATTCACCTTTTCGTTTGTGGTTATAAACCCAGGTAGTATTATAGAGTTGCGTAAGTCCAAGTCCCAATGTGTTATATGCATTCGGTTTAACCATTAAAAAATTCTTGTCTTTCAAAAAACTTTCCACCAACATCAAGTCATCGGGTGGGATCTGCCCAAACTTTGAGGATGCAGGTGCATAGTACAAACCTTGCCGCATTTTCACCAATACTCCTTCTTTCAACAATTGCGCCAAATGCCTGTCTATGGCGGAAGAGAAAAACTCCAAATCGCTTCGTCTGTAAACTTTACCGGGTTGTATTTGCCTCCTTAGCTGTTGCATAGATCACATACAAATTTAATGAAAGTATTTAAAGTGCATGAAAAATACTGAAAAAACATGCAAATAAACAACTTTTAACTTTGGTAACCATCTTGATGAAAACGACAATTTTTTTAGTTTGGGCTACTCAGTCTTGTACCATTCAGCCGCCAACATAACTCCGGCTCTCTTGGTGTGTGCATAGCTATTTGCCCAAACGATATAGCCCACCAAACTCATTACCGCACCGGGGATAATTGAAGCAGTACCCCCAATGACCAAAGGCAGCGCAACTGTGGCAGCGCTTCCTGCTAAACTGAGAAAAATTCCACTCTGTGCCTGCTTGCTAAACCGAAATAATTCGGCGCCCACGGATGTTTTGTGCTTTCTTAAGAAAACAGGATCAATAGACATGGTTTTGATGTCTCTTTGTTTGGCCTTGTAAAATTGCTTGGCCCCCTCAACCTCTCTAAAATATAAAACGCTATCGTTAATGAAATAAATATCGGCCCTAGCTGTTTTTCCACTGTTAAAGGTGATGATGTCAAATTCATCCTGGGCGCTGCAAGCCCCGGAAATCAAAATAATTGAGATGGTTAAAATCAGTTTTTTCATGTCGCGAAAGTACAATAAATTATTAGAGATTAATCCTAATTAGGTCTAACATATCTATCCAATTAGAGTTTCATACTGCTATGTCAATTTGATAGTTTCGGCGCCCGGTTTGTTGCATACCCCTCACCGCCACAAAAAATACATATCCCTTTCCCAGGCCTTAATCATAAAATCGGCGTGGTAGGGGTAGCGCTGTATGTGCGTTGTGTCCGATGAAATCAATGACCGACCAAAACCTAGCTTTATGTTGTGAAATCCCAGCAAATCCATGGCTGTTACACCGGCATCCAGCGTGGAAGCGGGTTTGGGGTTAAACCCGGGCCGAATGTGCCCCGGCCAGTAATACGCCAGCATGTTTCTGCGCTTGCCTTTGTACAACAAATCCAGCGCCTCGTTGGGCATGGCCAGATGGTCCGATCCAATCACAATAAGGGTGTTGTTCTCGGTATCCATGCGTTTTAAATTTTGAATAAATGCGCCCAGCAAACTGTCGGTGTAGTAAACCGAGTTCAATATGCTGTTTTTGCCGTCGGCGTAAGGCCTGCCTTTGTGCCGCGGAGAAACCCGGCCATAGGGATGATGCGTATCAATGGTGCTAATGAAAAGAGCAAAAGGCGTGTCTGCCTGCTGCAGCTGCCGGTATTTGTTTTGCACCGCATCGAGCAGATCGTCGTCGTACATGCCCCAGTGCGGCGACTGCAACCCGGGATTCAATTTTTTAAAATCACTCAGGTCCGTCAGCTTGCAGTGGTGCGATGCCAGGTACTTATCCGTGCCGGCAAATTTGGCCGAACTGCCCTGCATCTGTTCAATGTAATAGCCGTTGCGGTGCAAAATGTCTGTAATTGAAACGGCTCCCGGCAAAAAGGTTTTCATTTTCGACAAGGCGTTGGCATGCATACCCAGCTTGTAAAGCGGTGTGCCGGTTTGGCTCGCCACAATGCCCGCAATGGTCCAGCCGGTTCCCTCAAGCTGCCGCACATCGGTGAAGCTCAAGCAGCCAGCCTCCAGTTTCTTTAGCTGTGGAACCAACCCCG
>CANHCW010000129.1 GCA_947459165.1 Flavobacteriales bacterium | reverse complement strand
GTTGTGCCCGAAAGAAGGGTTCCGCCAGCTTTTGTAACCGCAAAAGTGCTCACTGTCCAGTCTTTTCCGCTTGCAGAACCAGTTCCATCCCAGTAAGTACCATTGCTGTAACTTCTTGGAGCATTCACAGTGTAATAAACGGGAACTTTAATCTGGGTAACATCATTGGGGCGACCTGAGTTATAGAAAGCCGTGGTTGCAGCAGATGAAGGCGTATAACGGCCACCACCCGGAGCAGGCCTTACAGTGGTTGTAAACACGAACGAATCATTGCTTCTATTATCATCGGGAATATCAACATAAATGGCAACTCTGGTAGCACCCACAGCATTTAAACGAAGTGGGAAATTAAAAGTTACACGGGAAGTGTCATTTTGCATGAGGCGGGCTGTAACCATTCTCGATGTTTTGGGACCACCGTTTGAAGAATATGAAACATTGAAATTGTAAGCCGTATCGTTGTACAGGTTTCTTACGGTCATGGCCACATTTTGTTCCCAGCCTGAACAAACAACGCTTGGTACAGATAAAGAGGTGCGAACGCGTTCAATGTCCATGAATCTTTCTACAGCTCCGCGGTCAGACATGATGAGGTTGCGGGCATTGCCGTTGAACTCAACCGGAGTATTGGTCAGGGTGGGTACATTGTTTTGAGTGAAGAAATCCTGACAAGCCAGGTTGCGATTGTTCACATCTACAAAACGGGGATTGCGGCGCATGTCGCCAATCTGTCCGCCGAAACCGGCAGTTCTCCATGAATTGTAATCTGTCATGTTTCCTGTTGCAGGCGAAAAGAACTGGGGAGTCCAGGTGGCATTAGGAGCCCACAGATGGTTGTTGCTGTATCTTACGGTGGTCGTGTTGCTGCCGTAGTACATACCCCAGGAGAAATCTGTATTGTTCAGCATCACATTTCCTTCGAAATTGGTATTTCCAAAACCAAATCCATAGTGGAAATTGCTGTAGTAACTCCAGCCATAAGGAGAATTTCGGAAGTTAAAGTTCATGGTGTTCTGCCTGAAATTCAGGGTAGCTCCGGTATTTACACTGCTATATAAACCCCAGGTATAGTAAGCTCCTATAGAATGCGTCGCAATATTACCGAACCAGTTGTGCACAATACCTGAACCTGTTACAGTAGCATAAAATGGCACAAGATAACCATATGGCCCTTGTTGAATGAGCTCGTCAATCATATTGCGGCTTACATCCCAGGCTCCGTTGTTAGCCCAAATACCATACATCCACGGGAAAGTGAAGTTCTGTGATGTAGACTGATTGTCTTTTAATACATTCTCAGATATTACTCCCCTGAAGGAAGAGTTTTGATTGGCCATGTAAATTCCATAGAAGGTTTGGAAAGGACGACAACGCAAAATGTTGTTGCGAACCACATTCAGGTTGTCTCCGCCCGTAAAGTAAATGGCCTGCATAGCTCCCGATGTTAAACCGGATGATGTTGAGTTGCTGCGCAGGTTTTCAATTCTGTTTTCCCTGATGTTACAGAATGAAACTGACTGACCATAAATACCCAGGTTGCTGCTGGTATTGACCATGATGTTATAAATTTCATTGCCTCTTAAGGACATGGGAAAGGTGGTGGTACCCACAGTCAAACCCAAACCAATGTTCCAGCTTCCTGTGTGAGAAGTGCTGGCCACGGCATTCAGGAATGGAAGGTCATGAATTTTGTTTGAGTCAAGTCTAATTGCCCTGTTGATTGTGTTCACATAAAATGCATACAGCGGATAAGTGAAAGTATTTGGCAATCCTGAAGTTGCATTGAACCTGCTGATATCGTTGTTTGAAACCACTGAACCACTGGTGTAGGTGGTATTGATACCATAGGAATAAAAATTCTGAATGGTGTTACCTACATAAGAATTGTTGTAAGCAAAAGTGGTGTAGTTGCTGAAACTTTGAACTTCAAAAATACCACAAAACGGTCCAGGGCTATTTACATTGGTGGTACGCATCAAACAGTTGCTCACAGTGTTATTGGCTCCGTTGCCATTGGTGAGTGCTCCTCCGAAGTTTGATAGGCTGGTTGAGGATGAAAGTGCCACATAAGCACCACCTGAGGTTGAACCCAAAGAAACCAATGAAGTGAATTCAATGGTACAGGCATTGATGATGTTGTTGTCGGCATTGTTGGTCAATCGAACACCCTGAACATTCACCACGGTTCCTGTATTTCTAATTACCAGGTTATTTATGGTGATGTTGTCTGCACCATTAAACAGAAATACCTGAGGCACTGTGCTTGTTCCGGCATAAGAAATAAAGTTACCCCCACCGTTAATGGTTACGCGGTTGGAGTTGCTTGTACCTGCGAACTGGTTGAAGGCTACATTGTTGGTTACGGTAAGACTGCTCTGAACATTTAATGTAACGGGACCGGATACCCCGTTCAGGTTAATTGCACTGGCAAAATCTGTCCAGTTGTTGAAATTGGTTCCGCTGGTAGTGCTGGCGTTGTTGAGTGTGTAGGTACCGGAAAGCTGAGCCATAACTCCAAACGGAGTACCCAGCATTGCGAACCACAAAACAACCGTCTTGGCACGGCGAATGATGTTTCTGTAATTTCTATTCATATTTTTAGGTTTTGAGTTAATGCAAATCAACGCCTACTAAAAATGAAAGATTGAAATCAGGCAAGGCAATTACCCCTAATGTTATGGATAAATTCAATAAGGGCGTAAAATCACTTCAAATCAGCCTGTTAAAGGCGTTTTTTGTCAGAAAATTGTCAGCAAAATTGAGGGTCGATTTTAGAACTGACCCGTTCTGATAAGCACCAAAGTGCAAGCCTCTAAAACTTCAATTCCCAAATTTTCCAATCTCATCATCCATTCGGGATTTTCTGTGCCCGGATTAAAAATAACCCTTTGTGGTAGCAGCTGCTCAATTTTCTGTTCCCAATCTGACTGATGAGTTGGGTTTAAGTATAAAGTAACCGTGTGAAGGCCGGAAAAACCGACCGGAATTTCCTTTAATATGGCTACATCTTTTACCTCTCCGCCTGATTTGCCAATTAAACAGGTTGGGTAACCCTCCTGCAGTAACAGTTGTGCCGCCATGTAACTGTAGCGCCAGGCCGTGGCCGATGCTCCCAGCACCAACACCGATTTTTCCAATTTATCCATGCGCAAATTTAATTAGTTCGCCTTCGGCCAGCGCCAGGGCACACCGCACCCCGTCCATGGCGGCGCTGACAATGCCTCCCGCATAACCGGCACCTTCACCGCAAGGCAGCAGGTTGGAAATTTGAGGATGGCAGAGGGTTTTTGCGTCCCGCGGTATGCGCACCGGACTGCTTGTGCGACTCTCTACCCCCACCAACACTGCCTCATTGGTAATGAACCCACGGTACTTTTGACCGGTGCCCGCAAGGGCGTCTTTAATCCTAAAAGCCACTTCATGATGCAGCACTTCGCGCAAATCACGACCCTGAATGCCCGGAATGTAGGAGCAGGCTGGCAACGAAGATGAAACCTTTCCCTCCATGAAATCAGTGAGGCGCTGCGCCGGTGCGGTGAGGTTTCCCGCCGTTTCAAATGCTTTTTGCTCCCACTGCGCCTGATAATGCATAGCCCGTAGGGCGCCTTTGTTGGCAAAAGGCTGAAAATCCTTATCGTCCACCGCCACCACAAAACCGCTGTTGGCAAATTTCCCGTTGCGCTTGCTTGGGCTCCAGCCGTTTACCACAACCTCGCCGGGTGCCGTGGCGGCGGGGGCAATTATGCCACCGGGACACATGCAGAAGGAAAACACGCCCCTGCCCTGCACCTGCTCTACCAGACTGTAACTGGCGGCGGGCAGCAAATCGCCGCGGGTTGGACATTTGTATTGTATTGAATCAATGAGCTCCTGAGGATGCTCAATGCGCACGCCCAGCGCAAAAGGTTTGGCCTCGATGCTGATGTTTTTACGCAGCAGCAACTCAAACACATCGCGGGCGCTATGGCCCGTGGCCAAAATAAGGGCGTTGACAGGCAGCTTCGCGCCGTCTTTTAATTGCACGGCATCGATGCGGTCGTTTTTCAACTGAAAATCTACCACAGCAGAATTGAACCGCACTTCTCCCCCGCAATCCAAAATGCTTTGCCTGATTTTTTCAATGATGCCGGGCAATTTGTTCGTTCCGATGTGGGGATGCGCCTCCCACATTATATTTTCATCGGCGCCGTGATCTACCAGCGACCGCAGTATGGAAGCAATATCACCTCGTTTATGACTGCGGGTGTACAGTTTACCGTCGCTGTAGGTCCCGGCGCCACCCTCTCCGAAGCAATAGTTGCTGTCGGGGTCCACTTTGTGCTCTTTATTGAGTGCCGCCAAATCGCGCCGCCTTTCTTTTACCGCTTTGCCTCTTTCGAGCACAATGGGTTTGTAGCCCAGCTCAATCAGTTTCAAGGCGGCGAACAAACCTGCCGGTCCGGCGCCCACTACATGAACTGGCTTGGCGTTGTGAACATCGCGCAATACAAACCCCGGCCCTGATGCGGTGAATTCGCCCGGGGCAAAGACCTCGGCGCTGACAATGTAATAAGGATTGCGTCCCCGGGCATCCAGGCTGCGTTTACGCCATACAACAATTCCATTCGCTAATCCGGACGCTTCCCGGAAGCGCCGGTTCACCCATTCTACATCGGCATTTTCGGTGGGACTGAACTGAAGTTGCAGGGTTTTGGACACGAGTGGCAAAATAAAGCAGGAAACTTGTTTTTTTAGTTGACAGTTTACTGTTGACAGTTTTAGTTTACAGTGTAAAGTGTATAGTTGGATGACATATCCTACTTTTTATTCAGCGGTTGTCACGCTGAGTTTGCTCACAGAACTATAGCTATTTAGCGGTTTGTCACCCTGAGCCTGTGCCGCAGCACAATCGCCTTTTAGCAGTTGTCACGCTGAGTTTGTCGAAGCGCGGCAACTGCGAAGCAGGCTTTATATTCAACCTTTTCCCGCGGTTGGTCTCTGCGCAGGGAGACCGACCATGCTGCCTCTAAAACATCGATATATCCAAACATGTCAAATAAGGGTTGGTCTCACTTCACTTCGTTGCGCAAAGACCAACCATCGGAAAAACCATGATAAGTGCACCAATCCGCGTAAGTTTGATGCGACCACTTTCCACTGGCAACGGCCAGATTATTCATTAAATTTAAGGGTATTGTTTCAAATGTACCAACCTTTAGTATGTTGGATTCAGGGAATCTATCCCATAGCGCCTTGTACATTCCTGATCCTTTAAAGTTTAGCGAATGCTGTAGAATACAAAACGCATATAAGTCTGGCGAAGGGGCTGCCATTGGGCAACCTGAAGTAACTGCGTTATAAATATCCAATGCTTTTTCCCAATCGTCTTTTAAACTGAGTGCAATCGGTATTGCAATGTTGAGTGCAGTCAGCACTGCAGGCATTTTACTACTCAATGCCACAAATTGATTCCACCTGGTAATTTTAGCAGCACTCCATCCGGTTGTAGCACCAGACGCTGTATAAATCGCAATCATTTTTGCTACCCAAGCGGCATTTAATCCCCACCTATACACCTGGTAGTTATCCCTTAATTTCATAAAAGGTTCAGGGTAGGTATTGCCCGTAATGGACTCGCCAAGCGATTTTAATGCATAAGCAAAAGGCGTAGCTACCGCACCCCGGGTAACCAAATTATCGCCATTTGCCGGGTTGGTTATTATGTAGTTTGCCTCTTTAAACAAATAATTGCCTGCTTTTAATTCTTCCAGTTTTTGCCATACATCGCAAGTTCTGAATTTGCTACCGGGAAACCAAGCCGCTGCTGCAGTGTCTTTTACAAAATATACAATATCAATAATTGAATCTATTATTTGATTATTTGTGCTGTCCCGAATATAGGTAACCAATGTATCTGAGCCTGTGGTATCGGCTCTGTAATAGGGCTTATTGGTTATTGTAGCACAGGCATCCTCTGCATCTGCTTTTAGGTCATCCTGATCTGCCACACCAAACAACCCTTTGTGGGTTTTACTTACATGCAGCATAATGCGGTGGGTGATGGTTTTTATCCACTGATGAAGGTTTTTATTTGGAAATCTTGTTAATGCTCCATCCGGGTCAACCGTTAAATCAGCATCCACCCAGTTCATTATTGATTTAAATCCCATAAGCAAGCCATACAGTTGGTCCTGGCTCATTTCATTGCCCCAATTTTGATGAGCCCCCAAATAGCCGGGTCCACCCTGCCATGAGCAGCGATTGTTTGTGTTGTTAATGTCTATTCTAAAACTATCCTGATCGTATACACGCAGGCCGTTGCTGCTGTCAATAAAACTAAATTCCGGCCCTGTCATGCCGCCGCTTTTTAACCACTGTATGGGATT
>CANHCW010000128.1 GCA_947459165.1 Flavobacteriales bacterium | reverse complement strand
ATTGAAATCAATCGGCCGCTAAGATCGAAAAGATGCAGCCTGCCGTTGTATCCGGGAACATGGAACGACTGGGCTGTTGGGTTCGGATAGACCCAAAATCTTTGCTGCACATTGAATTCTGTTGAGCCCAGACTGGGATCAAACTCAAATGCCCCCACATTGGTTTTACCCAAGCGAGTTTTGCCGTAGAAGTCAGTGGTGGGGGTGTGAACAAAAGATTGCGCTGTTTTTACAAACGCAGCATTGATTTTGGCCGGAACAAGGGCGTTGAAATTGCCATTAGCAATCATTGGCAAAGAGCCGGGCAATTGAGTGTTTACGGTATCAGAGGCAATTTTGTTGCTGTAACTGTAGTTCCACAGGTTTCCTGCAAGGTCTATGGCATTGGGAGTGGGATGCCCCAAACCAAAATTGGAGAGAAATCCCCTTAGCAGCGGATAGGTATTTTTGTCGGCACTAAAAATATTGTTCCATATCTTAATATTTTCCACTCTGGAATAGGTGTTGATTAGCGGATTATAGTACGGAAAATGGGTGTTTACTATGGGTTGCTGGGAGTTTTTAGGTCCGATGTAGCCCACACAGGTGTTGTTGAAGAAAAATATGTTTTTCATGCAGTTAATGCCAAGAATTTGGGTGGATCCTTCCCATAAGTCTAGGGCGGCTCCCACATTTTGCATGACATTATTGAATATGAAAATGCTGTCAATATTGTAGAAGTACTCGGTTCCCGATGGAATAATGCATTTGGTTCTGCAGTTTTCGAAAGTTCCACCGATTACAGAATTGTGGCAGGAACCCTCATTGGCGATGAGAATGCCACAGGGTGTGCGTTTCACTCCCGTATCAGCAGGACAAGGTCTCCAGTATTTGGCTTGGCCTTCTGCGCTATTGTACAGATAATTGTTTCGAAAAATGATGTTTTTGCTGTTCTCGTTGTAGTAATTCGAACTGTTATCATGCAAAATGTTGTTAAATGCTTCTCCATTAATGGAATTCTGGTAATTAAGCCCTTCCCCCCTGGTAAAACCAACCCGACAATGGTGTACCCTGAAATGGCTGCAGCCCAATAATTTTAATCCCGAAGGCCAATTACAAACTGATTTCAGATTTTGATTCAGGTACTGTGCGGCATACATCACTTGGCAGCCTGAAATTTCAATTTTGTCGCAGTTTTTTAGCAGTATACCGAAATTGGCAGTGCTGTCGGTGTCAATATTTTCAATGCGAATATCATGGCAGTGCTTGGCAGGGTCGCCACTCATTAGAAATCCCATGATTTTGCCCTTGCGTAACTTAAGATTTTTAGCATAGATATGATTTCCGCGGAGGTAGAGCAGATGGCCTGCTGCGGCGCTGTCTTTCGGGCCTCTTATAGTAACATCACCAATGCCTTCTACACTCACATTCTTATAGGTATTCCCTTTTTGCCATTCGCCCAGATATTGCGTGAAACCGTCGGGAGTGATGTAGATTCCCGGTAACATCATCACCAACCCGTAGGCGTGCCCGTTTCGCACACCGGCAACTCCGAAAGGCAATATCGAAAGGGCTTTTGAAAATGATTTGACCGGTTTGTTTTTGGTTCCAGGATTGGCATCATTTCCATTGGGCGACATGTAAACCGTATCGGAAATGGGGTGGTCGGCATCATTGATTACAGGGGGCTGAATGATAAACTGCGCATTTAAATTCAGCGAGGACAAAAGCACCAGGAAGAGGATGTTTCGTGCAATCATATATTCAAATATATCGAAAATCAATCGGTTTGAAGACTCATTCAATATTTATTGCTTTATCAAAAAATGAAAATTTTAACATGATTTAAATCATGCTTCATTTCCAAGTGTCGCCGCAAATGGTGAAATTTGCGCCCGCAAAATGAGAACGAAAATAATAGCAGGAAACTGGAAAATGAACAAAACGCTTGAGGAAAGTCAGGCGTTGATTACTGAAATCAGAGGCATTGTGAGGGATGAACACAGGGGCGGTTCAAAGGTTATTTTATGTCCACCTTTCATTTCACTGGCTTCTGCAGCGAGGTTGCTTGAAGGAACGGAAATTGGTTTAGGTGCACAGAACTGCCATTTTGAAGACAGCGGTGCCTTTACCGGGGAAATTAGCCCGTTAATGATAAAAAGTGTGGGTGCCCAGTTTGTTATCATCGGTCACAGTGAAAGAAGACAATATTTTGGAGAGACCAATGAAATGACCTTCAAAAAGGCAAAATCCGCAGTTAGAAACGGCTTAAAGGTGATTTTTTGCGTTGGAGAAACCTTACAGCAACGCGAGGACAAAACTTTTTTCAAAGTGGTTGAAGCTCAGTTGAATGAAGGGTTGTTTGGTCTCGACAGAAAAGAGTTTGCCAATGTTGTAGTGGCCTATGAACCCGTTTGGGCGATTGGAACAGGCCTGACGGCAAGCCCCGAACAAGCGCAGGAGATGCATCATTACATACGCAAAGTGATTGCGACACATTATACGGATGAAATTGCAGAAGAAACTTCAATACTTTACGGTGGTAGCATGAAGCCCGACAATGCAGCCGGATTAATTGCACAAAGAGATATAGATGGAGGCCTAATTGGGGGAGCAGCTCTCAAAGCCCGCGAATTTGCCGACATCATCAGGGCTGTGGGTTGATCGGCACTTCGGTCTTTTCAACAGTCGTTTTAAAGTTTTAGGGATAACTTTCAGGGCCGTCTCAAAATTTCGGCACACTTTTTCGTGTTATTTGTGATATCAATGCATGTTTTGTTTCCAATGATTAACACTCTTTATAAATGGACTTTTCTTATAGTTTCGATTCTGTTTGCCGCAGTCGGAGCCAACGGACAGATCAGAAGCTTTAGCCCGGAGCCGGCGGGTTTTATTGTAGAATTTGAAACTTTTATCAAATCAGCTGACCAAAAAAAGCTGAATGAAGATCTTGCTCTTTTTAAAGAAAACTGGAATTTGGGCAAATTCAGTCCTACCCAGCAAAAAAGCATCATTGGTATTTGCAATGACATGCTTTTGGAGGGAATGCCCGTGCAACCTCATTTTGATTTGATGCTCCAGTCAATATCCGGTATTTTGGAAAATAAACTGCCGGAAAAAACGCTGACTCAATGGCAGCAGGTAACTAAAAAGTTGCTTGGAACCGAGAACAAGGAATACCTTGAATTTTTAAAACTCACCAGTCATCTTTTCCGAAATAAAAGTATAGTAGAAGAAAGTTCCTTGACCTGGTTTACCGACAGCGTGAACTACGATATTATTTTCGATAAAGCAGCGGGCGAAATTGCGCTGAAGTTCCCCAAAACCAATCTTGTTTGCAAAGCAGTGGCCGATAAAATGATCATTTCAGGAACTTCGGGTATGTATTATCCTGCTAAAAAACTGTTTGTCGGAAAAGAAGGCCAAACCTCTTTCGACAGGGTTATGCCCGGCGAAGGAATTAAAGTAGAATGGAAGAATTTTAGCATTAACCTTGGGGAATCTTCTTACAAAATAGATACTGCCGAACTCAGCTACACCAAGTATTTCAGCTCTAAAATTAAAGGTCGTTTTCAGGATAAACTGAATTTTTCACCCGATACCAATTCAGTTAAAAAATCGGCATACCCAAAGTTTTCCAGTTATGCCAACAGTTTGGAAATTAAAGGCATTGTGGGGCCAAACGCTTCTTTAAAAGGCGGCTTCACCATGAATGGGGCTGAAATAAACACACAGACTGCCAGTGGAGAGCCAACGGAATTGTTCATTTATTACAAGGGCAAAAAGCGGGTAAAACTATCGAGCAAAACTTTTAAAATAGAGAATGGTGTGGCAAGCAGTTCCCAGGCATCACTTGCTGTTTTTGTCGATAGTGGACAAATAACTCATCCTGCTGTGCTTGTGAGTTTTCTGTTTGGCGAAAATAAGCTGATTATAAACAGAGGAACAACCGGCTTGATGAGGGCTCCATTCTACGATGACTATCACAAAGTGGATTTGGATGTTCAACAAATTCGCTGGAAACTGGATGAGCCGTTCATGGATTTTGACAATACCAACAACGATCTTGAAGCCAAAATATCCAGTGCAGATTTTTTCAAAGAATTGATTTATGCTAGAGTTCAGGGGCCGCTGAATTTTAACCCGCTTGAAAGTATCAACGCCTTTTATGTGAGGCAGCCCGATGATCCGGTTGCCATTAAAATGGAAAAGGAGTTGAAAGATTTGATCGGCCGCAAAAAGCCCGAGGACAAATCGTTGATTGACTCCAAACTGAAAGCCCTGCAAGCCAGAAAAAATGAAATGCGGGAATTTTACAAAGCCAGTCGCAGAATTAAGTTTGACCTGAATGATTATGCCGCATTCTGTAAAACGCAGGCCGAACATTTGCGCAAAGTATTTATTGATTTGCACGATGCCGGCTATATCACTTATTTCATTGAGCAGGATTCGGCGTTAATTAATCCAAAATTATTTAAATGGGTTCAAAGCCACGATAAAAACCGCGATTATGATGTAATTCGCCTAAGCTCTCTGATTGCCAAAAGAAGCAACTTCACACTTAACCTGCTTAGCAATGAATTGAATGTAGAGGGCGTGCAGAAGTTCTTCTTCTCCGATTCTCAAAATGTGGTGGTGGTTCCTACGGAACAGCAGGTAACCTTGCTGAAAGACAGGCGCATACGGTTTGGGGGCTTAATAAGAGCCGGCCGTTTTGATTTCTTTGGTCAAAAATTCGAGTTTGATTACAGCAATTTTCAAATTATGTATTCAAACATCGATAGCATGCGCCTCTATTTTCCTGATAGTACAGGTCGTTCTGTTGTCCCCATTAAATCCGTGCTGCGAAACATTTATGGAACTTTATACATTGATAAACCCAACAATAAATCGGGATTGCAGAATTTTCCGGAATATCCCATCTTCAAATCGAGCAAGGGTTCTGAAGTGCTTTACGATAAATCTTATATCCATGGCGGAGCATACAAGGCCGACAAATTCAAGTTCATTGTAGATCCATTTATCATTGATAGTTTGGACAATTTTACCATTGCGGGTTTGCAATTCGATGGAACTTTTCAAAGCGATGGAATCTTCCCCGAATTCAGGCATTTTGTTTCCATTCAGAAAGATTATTCTCTGGGCTTCATTAAGCCAACTCCGCCAGGCGGTTATCCAATGTACCGCGGCAAAGGTCAGGGTGAAATGGTGATGTCGCTGAGTGAACAGGGTTTTTATGGTCTGAAAGGAAATATCGGTTTCAACGGCAGCAACAGCAAGTTTGAGAAAATATTGCTTTTACCCAAAAAAGCTGTGGGTACGGTTGAGTCGTATGAACTTCCCAAAACAGCCAACTACCCAAAAGTTTACGCTGCAAATGCGGGTATGGAATGGAATCCGTATGAGGATAAATTTAACATTGCCCAAGGTGAAACGCCCATTAAAGTATTTGAAACGAATTACGATTTTAATGGCAGCATAACCCAAACGCCCAGTAAAGTTTTTGGCAATGGTACATTGAATTGGGATGAGGCGCGGTACTCAAGTCGCAATATGGTTTTCGGTCCTAATAAAGCCAATGCCGACACCGGTAATCTGCAGATTTTTGCGGCAGACCCCAGCAAGATCGCTTTCGAAACAAGCAATGTTCGTGGTGGTGTTGATTTCGATAAACGAATGGGCAACTTTACCACCAATGTGGTGGGCGCAGAAACCAAATTCCCTTTTAACAGTTTCAGCACCAACCTGAACGATTACAAATGGGATATGAATGCCAAAACCATTGCCGCCAAAATGGGTCCGTCAATGGCTGGATCAACGGCATATTGGAAAAGTTTGAACCGAGCACAGGACAGTCTTGAATTTGAAGGCAAGGCAGGTGTTTACAGCCTAAAAGATTATACTCTTAATGTAGAGCAGATTCCTTACATCGATATTGCCGACAGCAGGGTATTTCTTAAGAACGGAAAAGTAACCATTAGAGAAGGTGCCAATATAGACCAGCTTGACAGTGCCAGAATACTGGCCAACAGAGAAGATGGATTTCACAATATCTACCGCGCTGACTTAAAGATATACGGAAGGCTGAAGATGAGAGGCAGAGGCTTGTATCAGTATGTAAACAAATTGAATGAAAAGCAGGAGTTTTTCCTTGATAGTGTGGTTGTAAACAAAGAAAAACTGGTGGAGGGCTGGGGCAAAATTGAAGAAAGCCTGAATTTTACTCTCGACACAAAAATTGGGTACAGAGGTTTTGCTCAAATTCTCAGCAATGAACAAAATTTAAGATTCAGGGGCTATGTAAAACCCCTTCACACATTTAAAAATATTCTTCCGTCTGCCTGGGTTCGTTTCGACGACCGCGTAGATCCCAAAAATGTGGTGGTGAACATGCAGGATCCAAGAGATAAGGACTATAAAAAACAGTTTGTAGGTTTGTTTGTAGCCAACGACAGCAGCCAT
>CANHCW010000127.1 GCA_947459165.1 Flavobacteriales bacterium | reverse complement strand
GATTTTGCAATCACCAATCTTTTTGTGGCCAACAACCTGCTGCATGATATCAGTTTCAGGTATGGTTTTGATGAGTCTGCAGGAAATTTTCAGTTCAGAAATTACTCAGGAAAGGGTGCAGGAAACGATGCTGTTAACGCTGATGCTCAGGACGGAAGTGGTACCAACAACGCCAATTTTTCCACTCCTCCTGATGGTTCGACCCCAAGAATGCAGATGTTCGTTTGGGATGCTACCTCAGGTTCAGGGCCTACGCTTAAAGTAAATAGCCCAACCAAAGATAAATATTCAGTTGGTACGGCTCAGTTTGGAAAGAAGTTGACAACTGTTCCAATGACCGAAGGCCTGGTACTTGTAAATGATGGTACAGGTGATCCGGCCAAAGGCTGCAATGCTTTGAAAAATGCAACTTTGATAAAAGGTAAAATTGCTGCAATTCAAAGGGGTACCTGTACATTTACTAAGAAAGTTTATAATGCTCAATTGGCAGGAGCTATTGCAGTGGTCATCCTTGACTCGTCCTCAGCCAATCAGGCCATTACCATGTCAGGAACAGATTCCAGAATCACGATTCCGGCTGTTATTGTGAATACAACCAACGGAAAAACGCTGTATCAACAGATGCAGTCAGGCCTGGTGAACATTACACTTTACGATAGTTCAGGGGCCTCACCCAAAACCGACAGCGATCTGGATATGCTTGTCATGGCGCACGAATACACTCACGGCATTTCAACCCGTTTAACCTGCGGTCCTGCAGTTTCCACCGGTCTTTCCAATGCAGAGCAAATGGGTGAGGGGTGGAGTGATTATTATGGATTGGCATTTACTCAGCGAAGAGGAGATTTGGGTGTCACACCCCGTGGTGTTGGAAATTGGTTACTGGGTCAGGATTCCTCCGGATCAGGTATAAGAAATTACCAGTATTCAACCAATATGAGTGTCAATCCATTAACTTACAAAGCTATAGCTGAAGCCTCAGCAACGGGAAGAGCTCCGGTGCATTTTGTGGGAGAAGTTTGGTGCACAATGTTGTGGGATATGCACTGGAAACTGATTGAGAAGTACGGTTACGATCCGAACCTGTATTCTGGTAAAGGAGGCAACAACATTGCAATAAAATTGGTGATGGATGGCATGAAACTTCAAAAATGTAACCCCGGGTTTATTGATGGTCGCAATGCCATTCTAAAAGCCGACTCATTGTATAACAATGGTCAAAATGCCCGTTCAATATGGGAAGTATTTGCTCGCAGGGGACTGGGATTTTCAGCAAAGCAGGGTTTGAGCACTTCAACTTCCGACGGAACCGAGGCATTTGATATGCCTGTAATATATTCCGGAAATGCCAACTTGGTTTCAACGGGCAAGGCTGATTTAAGAATGTGGCCCAACCCTTCAGGAGGCCAGATTTTTCTTGAACCCGCCAATGTTAAATCTGTTAGCGATGTCGTTATAACCGATCTTTCCGGCAAAAATTTGAAGGCTTCAGTTACTGTTTTACAAAACGGTGCGGTAATGGTGAATACCCATAATTTAAGTAATGGAGTTTATCTCATTTCTTGCAAAACCGAAAAAGGAAATTGGAGTGCTCGTTTTGTGAAATTAAATTGAGCTAAGATCAAAAGGGGTATCCTATTTGCTGCTCTTTAGTTTCATCACCACCTCGTTTTTGGCATCCGTTCCCTCGTATCCGTCTTTCGTAATTTTGGTAGTGGTGAATTCAAAGTTGTAAGGGCTCCCAAAAGCTGTTAGTGCGAATTCAAGGTTTTTTTTATTACTGTTGTAGCGCCATGCCCCCGAAGCAGGGATTTCAAACAAATAAGTGCCGCTTGGGCAGGTTTTATTTCCTTCTGTAAATGAGAAAGTATCAATGCTCCCCCTGACCAATCGGAATTCATCATCTTTTTGACATGTGTCAACCAACATTTCAGATCCTGCGTAAACCAAACTTGCAACATACCAAATTTTTGAATTGTTGCGCGTCAGTCTCCACATAGTATCAGGTAAAACAGTGATTGAGGTCTGTTTTGCCGAAGTTGATTTCCGATTTTTCGAAATGAGTTCAAGTTGATAGGTGCCTGCTTCATCAAATTCAAGTTTTGGGTTTTTATCTGTGCTTTTCCATGTGCCGGGGCTCAAGCGCCATTCAAAAGCGGTGGCATTGCTGGAATTATTTTGAATTTCTGCGGGTTCACCTTCTTTCAGAACACTATTTAAAACAGCAAAATCTGCCACTACATTTTCTGTTTTGCATGAACAAAACATACCCAGCAATATGCCTGCAAGAACAAATGAAGTTCTGCAATTTGTATATTTAATCATAGCGCAATTTTAACTCAACCTCCTCGAAAAGTTATAAAATGAATGTCGTTTTTGTATTTTTGCCGGCTCCTTTACCGAAAATGATGCTCGAAATACAAATTATTTGTTTGGCATTGCTGGCTTATCTGCTTGGGTCAATACCAAGTGCAGTGTGGGTAGGCCAGGCTTTTTATGGTTTAGATGTTCGAGAATATGGAAGTGGCAATGCAGGCGCCACCAATACTTTTAGAATTTTGGGCAAAAAGGCGGGCGTTGGTGTTTTGATGCTGGATATTGTGAAAGGCTTTACCGCTGCTTGTCTTATTAATTATCTGCCGGAAATCAGTCCCGTTTTTCACAAAACAAGGTACATCAATCTTCAGCTATTGTTCGGCCTTAGCGCAGTAATCGGTCACTTATTTCCCATTTTTGCCAATTTCAGAGGAGGGAAGGGTATTGCAACCTTGTGTGGAATGTTGATTGCCATTCATTGGCTATCCGCTTTCATATGTGTTATGATGTTTGTCGCAATTTTATTCCTTACCCGTTTCGTTAGTCTAAGCAGTATCAGTGCGGCTATCGTGTTTCCCATTTCCTTAATCTGGATTTTTAAAAGACACGAGCCACTGTTCATAGCGTTCGGAATCTGTGCTGCACTAATGGTGATTCTTACTCACAGAAAGAACATTCATCGGTTACTCAGTGGCAACGAAAATAAGGCACGCTTGTTGCGGCGACACTATCGTCAGGGTTGATGTTTAACACCACTACCAATCCCTTTGAACAGGAAGAAGTTGAGACCATTCTGGACTCTGTTTGGGTTGTTATGCTCTACAATGATGAAGTAAACACATTTGATTGGGTAATTGAGTGCCTGGTTAAATACTGCGGGCACGATACTTTGCAGGCTGAACAATGCGCCTGGTTCGTTCACACCAAAGGCCGCTATCCGGTTAAACATGGTGAACTTGAACAACTAATCCCTGTCTGCAGCGCACTCTGCGACAAAGGGCTGGCAGCCAAATTAGAACAATAATAATGAATAAGGTATATCAAAATGCAGATGCAGCCATTGCAGGAATTAACGATGGTGCAGTCCTGATGCTCGGTGGGTTTGGTTTATGCGGCATCCCGGAAAATTGCATTTCCGCATTGGTCAAAAGCGGGGCGAAGAATCTAACCTGCATATCCAATAACGCCGGAGTCGATGATTTTGGAATCGGACTATTGCTGAAAACAAGGCAGGTGAAAAAAATGATAAGTTCCTATGTTGGCGAGAATGCTGAATTTGAAAGGCAATTGCTGACTGGAGAATTGGAAGTAGAGCTTATTCCCCAGGGAACCCTGGCGGAAAGATGTCGGGCTGCAGGTGCCGGAATTCCTGCATTTTATACCCCGGCTGGAGTTGGAACCGAAGTGGCAAATGGAAAAGAAACCAGAGTCTTTAATGGAAAAACCTACCTGATGGAACTGGCTTTCAATGCAGACTTCGCCATTGTTAAGGCTTGGAAAGGCGACACCCACGGTAATCTTATTTACAAGGAGACAGCCAGAAACTTTAATCCCATGATGGCTATGGCCGGTAAATTAACCATAGCAGAGGTGGAAGAACTCGTCCCTGCAGGAGAACTCAATCCCGATCATATTCACACCCCTGGCATATTTGTTCATCGCATTTTTCAAGGTTCAAATTATGAAAAACGCATTGAACAGCTAACAACCCGAACTAAAAATTAACTTGCTATGGCGCTTACCTGTGTGCTTGCAACAAACAACGGGCACAAACTTCATGAAGTAAGGTCAATTTTAGGTCCGGATGTTAAAATTTTATCATTGTTCGAAATCAACTGCACCGTTAAGCCTGATGAAACCGGCAAAACCTTTGAAGAAAATGCCCTTTTAAAGGCTGAAGAAATCTCGCGCTATACCGACTTTCCCGTTTTGGCTGATGACAGTGGATTATGTGTATCCGCACTCGGCGACAGACCGGGTGTCCATAGTGCTCGTTACGCCGGCCCCGAAGCAACAGATTTAGATAATACAAATAAATTGCTTGTTGAACTTGAAGGCATAGAAAATCGTTCCGCCTATTTTGTGGCTTGTATTTGTTTATTTCAAAAAAATCTACCTCCTGTTTTTTTTGAAGGCCGATGCCATGGAACGATAAGGAAAACTCCGAAAGGAAGACAGGGTTTTGGTTACGATCCTGTTTTTGTGCCGGACAACCTGGATCAGTCCTTTGCAGAATTGGGTGAAGATGTTAAAAACCATATCAGTCACAGGGCTATGGCATTGAAAAAAATGAAAAACTACCTCCTCGACAATTTTGTTGAATAGCATAAACACAGCCATAATGAAATTGCCTGAGATACCGGTAGATCTTCTCAAATATAATTTGCCTGCTCACAGAATTGCAGTCAGACCAATGCCCAAAAGAGATCATTCAAAGCTTTTGAGCTTTAGAAATGACAGAATTGAGGATTTTCAATTTTTTAATCTGCCTGAAATTCTGCCGACTGGCACTTTGATAATTGCAAACAATACCCGTGTTATTCCGGCCAGACTCATTTTTCAAAAGGAAACGGGAACTTTCGTTGAGATTTTTTTGCTTGAATCTCTCAATTCAGATTGGTCTCAGTGGTCAGCTATGGTTGGCAACCGAAAAAAGTTCCGGGAAACTGAGTCGCTAGCCATTTCAGATCCGGAGGGGAATCAGCTTCAGGTCTCCTGGCTTGACAGGAATGCAAACACCATTCAGTTTAGCTCTAAATCAGGCTTGTCCTTTCAGGAGCTGATTTTCTCATGCGGTGCTGTACCACTTCCACCTTATATAAATAGAGAAGCTGACGAGTCGGATAAGAAAAATTATCAGACTGTTTTTGCAGAGAAGTCCGGCGCTGTGGCAGCCCCAACCGCTTCACTTCACTTTACGGAAGATGTGTTGACTAATTTACAAAAAAAGGGAGTAAAATCCTCGTTCATAACCCTGCATGTTGGAGCCGGTACATTTATTCCGGTAACAACGGATCTGGTATCTGACCACACCATGCATGCTGAAACATTTGAATTGAGTCTAACCACCTTGCAAACGATTATCCGTCAAATCGAAAATAAAAAGTCGATTGTCGCAGTAGGTACTACCAGCATGCGCTTACTCGAAAGTATCTACTATATCGGGCTCAATCTGATAAAAAATGTGCCCAATCCTTTTTACATAGAATCTGATGTAGCGTTTCGCGAAATTGTGCAACCTGTCGATACCCTTACAAGTTTAAAGCATCTCGAAAAACACTTGCTTTTAAATAATCAGGAATGCTCTGGCAAAACGGCCATTTTTATTTTACCGGGTTTTCCTTTCAGGGTTTGTGATGGCTTAGTCACCAATTTTCACCAGCCGGGATCAACACTGATAGGATTGGTTTACGCATTTATTGGAGAAAAATGGCAAAAAGTCTATCGTCACGCACTTGAAAATCAGTATCGATTTTTAAGTTATGGGGATTCTTCCATTTTGTGGAGAGATCAAACCTAAGATATTCAGTAACTTAAAAAAAGTAAATGAAAATTTGCAAAGAATGAGTTGCACTTGTTAAAAATTACATTACCTTTGCAGTCCCGTTCTGAAAAACTGATCACACTTTTTAAACAGTGCAAAAATTATCAAACAGAAGACTAAAAAATCTGTATCTTTGCACCCCGTTTGAGAATGAGTTGAGAAAAAAATAAAAAATTTATCTTGACTAATCAGAAAAAGGTTGTACTTTTGCAGCCCCATTCGGGAAACAAAAAAGAAATAAATTACCTCAGGGTAAATTTATAAAGTTCTTTGAAAGATTGGTAAGGAATAGCGAGCCGCCCAAAAACACTTTGGGAAAAGTCGGGAATCAAACATCTTTTACCATGAAGAGTTTGATCCTGGCTCAGGATGAACGCTAGCGGCAGGCCTAATACATGCAAGTCGAGGGGTAAATATTGTAGCAATACGATATGAGACCGGCGCACGGGTGCGTAACACGTATGCAACCTACCTTCTACTGGGGTATAGCTCCGAGAAATCGGAATTAATCCCCCATAACACTGTGATGAGGCATCTCGATGCAGTTAAAGCTCCGGCGGTAAAAGATGGGCATGCGGTACATTAGCTAGTTGGTGAGGTAATGG
>CANHCW010000126.1 GCA_947459165.1 Flavobacteriales bacterium | reverse complement strand
TCAAGTTGTCTTTCGCTATTGCGATGAAAATGGTAACATAACCGCGGAATCTAACCCCAATGGATCGCTTAACAATATTGCAGGCGTGTGTAACAGTGGTTTTAATGTGTTTGGAATGATGCCTCACCCAGAACGCTGTTCTTCTGAAACCTTGTTCAATACAGATGGCGGGATGTTGTTTTCTGCTATTCTCAAAACAGCAAGAGTCTGACTTTTGTCGGAATTTTCAATATTTTTATCCTATTTATACAACTTTTTGGGGGGCTCAAGCGTCCTATTTGTATAAAATGTTAAAAGCATCCTAATGTGGTTGCTTGGAAAGGAAAAAAATGAATACCTCAGTTCGGCAAACACGGGTTGAAAGTAAACCCAAAACCAAATCTCCGAAGCAAAAAACCGATGCCGGCATGGAGCAAAAAGCTGCCGGGGTTTAGGTTTTAATTGCCTTCTTTCATTTTCTCTGCATTTTCTGCCACCTGCAGTGAGTTGAGCAATTCTTCCAACTCTCCGTTCAAAACGGCATCCAGGTTATAAAGTGTTAATCCTATTCTGTGATCCGTAATGCGACTTTGTGGAAAATTGTATGTTCTTATTTTGGCGCTTCTGTCCCCGGTGCTTACTAATGTTTTGCGTTTTAATGCGGTAGCTTCCATTCTCTTGTTGTATTCTGCTTCGTATAAACGCGTACGCAGCATAGCCATTGCCTTCTCCCTGTTGCCGAGTTGTGTTCTTTCTGTTTGACAAACAACAACAGTGCCTGTAGGTATGTGGGTGAGCATTACTTTGGTTTCCACCTTGTTTACATTCTGACCCCCCGCACCGCCACTTCTGGCTGTTTCCATTTTTACATCCGCTTCCCGCAATTCAAAATCAAACTCTTCGGCTTCCGGCATCACCGCAACTGTTGCTGCTGAAGTGTGAACCCGCCCCTGACTTTCTGTTTGGGGAACCCTTTGTACCCGGTGAACTCCACTTTCGTATTTAAGCACACCATAAGAGTCTTCTGCATCCACCTCCATGATCACCTTGTTGTAGCCCCCGGCACTACCCTCTACAAAATCAACAATATTTATAGGCCAGTTACGGTTGTCGCAGTAGCGTGTGTACATTCGCTGTAAATCTCCGGCAAATAGCGATGCTTCGTCGCCCCCTGTGCCAGCTCTTATCTCAATAATGGCTTTTTTCGAGTCCTCTGGGTCTTTGGGCAATAACAATATCCTTATTTCTTCCTCAAGCGACGGGAGAATACCTTCATGTATATTTAACTCCTCCTTGGCCATATCTCGCAGCTCTTTGTCTTTTTCGTTTTTTAAAATTTCTTTGGCTTCACTGATGACATTGAGTGTTGATTTGTACTTTTTGTAGGCGTCTACGACCGGCTCAAGCGATCTGTATTCTTTGTTCAGTGTTGTAACCCTCTTTCTATCTGACAATATCTCAGGACTGCTTATCAGCTCTTCAACCTCCTTGAACCTATTGTATAAAACTTCCAGTTTTTCCAGCATCAGTACGTTTTTAATTTGAGAGTATGTTTATTCAGCATGAGCATTCTTCCCTGAATTGCACAGACAATTTCGCCGTTTATGCTGCTTGAAAGCATCGTTTTTGTTTGTTTGTTTGTTGTTGTTATGTCTCTTTTGTTCAGGGTGTTTTTATCCTGCTCCAATATTGCATTTCCCTCCAAACCAACGAGCCGTGAGTTGTTTGCTTTATTAAACAGAACTTTTAAATTGTTGTTGAGAACAAGTGTGTTTTGCTGACCTTGTTGAAAAGCAACCAAAGCCCCGTTGTCAAAAATTTTATTAATTCCTTTTGTCTTTTGTTCGGAACCCTTATTCAACATCACAGATTCAGTTACGAGGGTGCCTGTTCTGTCATACTTTTTCAGTGTATAGCTGTTCGCATCAAACACCCATATTTTCCCATCATTTGCTCGACCAAACCCTTGCACCCTGATGTTGTTTGCTGAATACAAATTCACCTCCTGAACTGGGTTTAGGTTGTTGTCCATGATGAGTAAAATGCCGCTGTTCTCATAAAAAACAAACACCTCTAAGGGGTTAGAAGCGTCGATTACCGGACCTTCTCCATAATTGGTTAGTGAGAATCTGTTGGTTGTTACACCTTTGGTTTGTTTGCATAATTCGTACGATGAATCAATGTAATAAACATTGCCCTTCATGTCCAGATCAGCACATATTGCCCTTGTGGCGACAATGCTGTCGTTTTGGCTGTTTGCAACCAAGCACACGAATGATAAAAACAATATTATTGGTGTTTTCAGCACACTTTATCTTTAGACAGGCAAATTTAATGCCTTCTTATGCCTGCCAGGTTTTGAGGGTTACATCTGTACCGTCAAATACTGCATAGTGGGGTTGGTAAAGCCATTCTCCCAGGTTAATGTATCGGGTGTTTCCAATTTTCTTATCCATCGCAAGATGTCTGTGACCGAAAATGTAAAAATCAAAATGTTCTTTTTGTTGCTTTTGTTTGATAAACTGAATGAGATACTCTTTCTCATCTCCCAAATATTTTTCACTATGATTCTTTTGGGCGAGTCTGCTTCTTTTGCTCATGCTAAGTGCCAACCACATACCAAAATTGGGATGAATTCTGGCGAACAGCCATTGGCATAATTTACTTCTGAATACTTTTCTGAGAATCTTGTACGCGGGTTCTCCCGGTCCCAAGCCGTCACCGTGATGAACGAATAATCGTTTTCCATTCACGGTTAACTCTTCCTGATCAGAAACGATTGTCATGCCACACTCTTTTTCAAGGTATCCAAACATCCACATATCGTGATTTCCTTTGAAGATTTTCACTTCTATGCCTGAATCTGTTATTTCGCTTAAAGTGCCCAATAACCTGGTAAATCCTTTTGGTACAACGCTTTTGTATTCAAACCAAAAATCAAAACAATCGCCCAATAAGTAAATTTTATCTGCATCTGTTGCCGCCATTTTTAACCAACGGCACAAACTTTTTTCTCTCTCCATGCTTTTTTCATGGTTTGGTATACCCAGGTGAAAATCGCTTGCAAAATATATCTTCACAGGCCTCTAAATTGTGATAAAAGGCGTATGTCGTTTAAAAACAGGTCTCTTATATCTCCTATACCATACTTCAGCAGGGCAATTCGGTCAATACCCAAACCAAAAGCAAAAGCACTGTATTCTTTGGAATCAATGTTGCTAGCTTTTAGCACATTTGGGTGAACCATACCACAGCCAAGTACTTCCAACCAGCCGGTTCCTTTCGTTAGGCGCCTTGCATCTTCTGTTTCCGTGCCTGCCCAGATATCCATTTCTGCGCTGGGTTCTGTAAATGGAAAATAGCTTGCTCTAAAACGAACCTGTGTTCCCGGACCAAAAAACTGCTGTACAAAATAATATAAGGTTTTCTTCAAATCTGCGAAGGTGACACCTCTGTCTATGTACAAACCCTCAATTTGATGAAAAAAGCAGTTGCTTCTGCTACTTACGGCTTCGTTTCTGTAAACTCTGCCAGGCATAACCAGGCGAATGGGTGGGATTCTTTTCTCCATTTCCCGCACCTGAACACTGCTTGTATGGGTTCTAAGTACATGTTCTGCAGTAAAAAATGTATCCTGCATGTCTCTTGCAGGGTGGTCTTCTGCAAAATTTAAAGCGCCAAAATTATGATTGTCATCCTCTATCTCCGGACCTGTTGCAATATCAAAACCCAGGGAGAAGAAAATTTCGCACAATCTGTTTTCTACAATAGTAAGCGGATGCAAAGATCCTTTGTGTTCGGCTGATACAGGAAGTGTAGTGTCGAAAAAATCGTGGAAACCTGTTTTTTCTGTAAAAAGCAATTTGTGCTGCTGGTAAATGTTTTCTAATTTGGCTTTAAGCAGGTTTAGGGGTTTTCCTATATCTCTTTTCTGATCACCAGAAAGCGCTTTGAAATTCTCGAACAGTGTGTTGAGTTTTCCTTTTTGAGATAAATACTCGAGGCGAAACGCCTCCAACTCTTTTTCTGAATTGATTGTTACCGTATTGGTCGCCTCATCGATTTGTTGTATCTGCTCAATCATCAACACCACAAATTTACCATTTCTTCTTTATTTGGCACATTCTAGTTGTTCACCAACATCCCTAATAATAAAATATAAAATTTAAAAATATAATATTAAGTATATAATATAGCTGTGTGGATTTGTTAATTAAATTGAATATTTATCTTTTTTTATTTCATTAAATAATTGATATTTAATAAAATATATAAAAAAATTCAGTCCAAATAGTGCTTATTTCTTTGTTATTTGTGTGGGTGTATATTTTGTTTGGCTGTATAAAATACTATCGCTTTTAAACATGATTTACTTTCGAATAAAAACCTCTTTCTGTTATACACTCTTTTAAGATACAATTGCCATGTTTTGCAATCTTACTCACCCTGTTTGTTGAAACTGAGTTTCATGTGAAAATCTATATTGCCGTTGATTTTAATGTTTCTGAGTATACGGGTTTCTTCTCCGGCGAATAAAAAATCAACTGGTGGTCCTGTTATATGATCATCGCCATTGCGGTCATTCCAATAAGTTATTTCATATTCTCCTTTTAATAGTCCTAATAAAAATTCCTGATTTGGTTTTATTATTCTTGTCAAGTAATCATTGCTGCCAATATGTTTTATGATGACATGTATAGGAAAATTATTGGGGTTGGCTAATGTTGTCTGTTGAATTGTTGTTGGTTTATAATTAAAGCTGTCTAATGAGTTTGTTTTAATTGTAAAGCTTGAACCTTGGGATATGGTGATGGTATATCTGTTTATGTCTGGTTTAGTGTATTGAAAGTGGGCTGAGCTTTGTGAGCTTGAAAAAGTGATATCAGGTAATATTGTGTCGGCTTGATAAAATAGTCTTGTGAAAGTATCCGTTGTAAAATGGGATAATTGAAATTGTGGTTTTTTGTATAATGTACCTGTTTCGGAGCTTTTAGGTATTTGATATAATTGGGAAGAAGGTAAGTCTTTAATTTTATTGAATGTTGAAGAAGAGCAATACAGGGTGTCTTGTACGATGTAAATGTCGTTTCCGTATTTATTTGTAATAGTGTTTTTTAGGTACGATGCTTGTAATCCATGAACCTTATACTGATCTGTTCCTACCTTCCACACGTTCAAGGATGTTTGTTTGGTCGGATAGATGAGGATGTATGATGTGTCATTGGGTTTGGTAGACGCATAGCCTCTTGCCTCGTTTTGTTCTGCTGAATCGTTATCGTTTAAGTCATTAAATAGGATAATTTTCTTTGAATTGTTATTTTGACCGTATAGTGTAATGGTTTGATTGGTTATACTCGCTTTATGTAAGATTTCCGGATTGATGCTATCTATGGCGAATGCTTTAATTTTGTTAAGCTTGTCTGAGTTTAGGAAAACATATTTAGAGTATAGGATTTGGGTATCTAAACTGTTGCCAGTTGAAAATAAATAAGGTTTGTAGGTGGTTTTATTGCCTTCGTTTAAATCACTAACGGAATTGTTGAGTGAAATAGTATAGGTTACATTTTGAAGCAGCCTTGTTGTGTCTATTAAAATGGCGATCGACTTCTTATGCGGTACAATAAGTGGTTGAAAAGATAAAAAAGGAGAAATAACAACCTCTTCTTTCAGATTAGTTGTTTGTATATTCTCATCAAAGAAAAATTCAATTCTATTTGGTTTGATATTGGTTGTGTGTGATGGTATGTTGGTGTTGATGAGTTTAGGTGGATTTATATCTTTTGGTCCCCCTGTTGGAATAACAGGGTTAGCACAACCAACTAAAGTTGTGATAACAGCATATAGAGTAGATCTATTCATTTTAGCGTCCGAAATAAACAAGAAGAACAGAAACATCAGCAGGGTTAACTCCGCTTATCCGTGAGGCTTGACCAATTGTTTCAGGTTTAATTTTACTTAGTTTCTCTCGTGCTTCTTTTGATAAACTGTTCAATTTGTGGTAATCGAATTGATCAGGAATTTGTATGTGTTCCAGTTTTTTTAGTTTCTGTGCTGCTTCGGATTCTCTGTCTATATAATTTTTGTATTTAATTTTTATGACTGCATCTTCGGCCGCCGCCGTAGTGGAGTTGATCAATATTTGAGCAATAGGCTTAATTGAGGAAATGTCGCTTAACTCTACTTCTGGTCGAAGCAGAAAACGGCTATATTTTTGTTTTTCCTGTATGAGTGAAGTTTCTTTTTGTTTAAGTATATAGTTTGCCTCCTCAATGTTAATGTTGTTTTGGTCTAAATAATGTCTAATTGATCTGGACTGCTCTATTTTTTCTTCAAGTTTTTTCATGCGAATGCCGGACGCCAACCCTGCAGTGTGTCCGAGAGGAGTAAGTCTCTCATCAGCATTGTCTTGTCTTAGCGTTATTCGGTATTCCGCCCTTGAAGTAAACATTCTGTAGGGTTCTTCCGTACCTTTATTAATCAGATCATCGATTAGTACGCCGATATATGCCTGGTTTCTTTCTAGGACAAAGACATCTTTGTTGTTTACGCGCAAATGG
>CANHCW010000125.1 GCA_947459165.1 Flavobacteriales bacterium | reverse complement strand
TAAAACCGGAGCATTTCCCAATCAAGCATTCTTACATTTGCCCTATAATTGCAGTATGCGTAAAGTTCGGGCATGGATGTTTTCTGCGGCTTTTTATTTGGCAGGAAACCTCAATGCACAGGCCATCTGGTATGAGCCGGGTAGTTTTCAGGAATCAGTTATTCTCTCTACAGGAGGCTATTACAATTCGGAAAGGCTGAATTTTAGAACATCTTTTCTGTTGACTACAGCCCAACCCGCCACTCATGTTACTTCACCCATTCATTGCCCCACTCGCAATTTTAATTGGCAGTCCTATTTCAAGGCAGACAATCCGGAAACCTACCAACAAAGCCTCGTGAGGCCTTCGGGTAAAATCCTTCAAAAAGCTTGGAATCAGTTTTGGTTTTGGAAACATCCTGCGGCATTTTATATGTTCAGCGACAACGAACTGAGTAGGAAAAGCACATTTTTAATAAATCCCGTTCTGAATTTGGGAATGGGACAATGGGCCGGCGAAAACACAATTCAGAACGGACGAGGCGCCGAAATCAGAGGAAATCTCATGCAAAAACTGGCGTTTCACACCATTGTAGTTGAAAATCAGGCGCGGTTTCCCGCGTACATGAATCAGTACCGCGATAGCCTGGGCGTGGTTCCCGGTTTGGGTTGGTGGAAAAAGTTTAAGGGCAATGGAACAGACTATCTGCAGGCAACGGGCTATGTCAATGCGGCCCTCATAGGAAATGTAAATTCAGACAAACACCTTTTGTTCAGTGCGGGCCATGGCAGTTTTGCAGTCGGTCAGGGTTACCGCAGTCTCATTCTTAGCAACTTTGCTGCTCCGTTTGGCTTTTTGCGTTTCAATACGCGTATCGGGGCATTTCGCTACCAGAATTTATACGGCAGTTTAAATGGTTTTGCACCATTGTTGGGCAATACCTCTTTACCAAAAAAATACTTGGCCATGCACCGAGGAAGCCTCACATTCAACAAATTTGAGCTGGGCTTTACTGAAATGACCATTCACAACCGTCCCAACGGCGGGTTCGATGTGGATTACCTCAATCCCATTATTTTTTACCGTTCAGTTGAAGCCAACCTCGGCAGTGCCGACAATACCCTGATGGCTTTTGATGCTGCCTACAACCATAGGAATTTCCGGTTTTATGGTCAGTTTTTGCTGGATGAATTCAAACTGAAATACTTCAAACAGGGCGATTGGTGGGCCAATAAATTTGGTTGGCAGCTGGGTTCAATATACCGTTTCAGCAACCGCCAACTGAAGGGTTTTATACAGGCTGAATACAACACCGTAAGACCGTATACCTATTCGCATTACGACGAACTCAATTCATACACCCACTACAATCAGCCGCTGGCACACCCGCTTGGAGCCAACTTCCGAGAAGCCGTGTTTCGTTTTTTTGTCATTCCTTCCCATCTGCAAAAGCTTCGCATTTCATTCACGGGTATGAGGGCAAAGCAAGGCACCGATCCGTTTTACAATTCCGGACTTAATTATGGCAACAATCCCCGCCGCGACAACGATACACGGGTAAGCAATTTTGATATCAGAATGTTGCAGGGAGTTCCTACCCGCATCGTATCGTACCGTTTGGATGTGAGTTACATGCTGCGGCACAACCTTCATTTTGATATAGGTTATCAATACCGCAATTACACGGGTCTTTCACCCAATAAAGGCAACTGGCTTTCTTTCGGATTAAGGTTGAATTTCGATCAGGGTAGGCAGTTGTTTTAAGAGTAAATGTTTGCTTACACTCTATTGACTGGTATCTAACCTTGTGGTGACGGCTATATGTCAATACATTGACATTGTCTTGGTTGATTTTGAGATGTAACCTAGTAAATTGCAGTAGAATTAATTAATAAAATATGAAGTGCTTACAAGCGATTTTATCTAGGTTAGTTATCCTGATTTTTGTACTCAAGTATAGTTGTCTGAACGGCCAATTTTTGTTCAAATTAAATAATCTTCAATATAGAATGGATAACATTCTGGTAAATGCAATAGAGCAGTATAAAGGAGATTATTATTTTGTGGATGGATCAACCAATCCTTTCTATTCAAATAATAGAAATGGGTTGTTTAGATTCAATGAAGATAATACATTTATAAAATATAATTACAATAATGGAAATCTCCCTACCAACCAAGTGTTTTCCGTTTTGTCATTCAATGATTCCTTGCTGATAGCGACTGATCAGGGTATTTTTTTTCTAAAAAATGATTCATTTGTTATATGGAATAATTATTCCGACACCGTTTACAGAATAACCTCTTGGAAAAACAAACTTTTATTGGCCACACCTAAAGGGCCTGTGTTATACAATAACGGTCGTTTTATCAATGTGAATAATTTATTTAAATGTCCGAGAAATACTGTTTTTCATGCAGATATGAATGACAAAATGATATTGGTATGTTATAAGGATTCACTTTTGCAATTAAATTTATTTAACTATCAAATAAAAAAATATAAGGTAAGGCAGAGGTTGCCTTCCGATGCCTGGAGTGCTTATGCCGTAGATGATTTTATAGTCGTCAGAGGGTTGTTGAAAAATTTACAATATGGGTCATCAATTCACATTATAAAAAATGATTCGTTACAGAATATCATTTCCTTGGAACAAACAACATTTTGCAGCCCTGATGTAAAGATATCAACATTAGAATATTTATTTCCTTCCTATTTCAGTAAAAAAGATGTCGGTTTTATTATGTATGCCAATAATTATTTTGGGAATATTCTCTGGGATTGGTCAATGAAGAAACAACAAACACAATTGGTATATAATCCTTACATGGCTGAAATGCTCCACATCAATGACAAAAAGGTTTTATTAAAGTATAAAGACACAATTTGGGCCATGACTCGAAAAGATTTTGACAGCACAATGGGGTTTGAGCAGATCAGGGTGGCCAAACTGAACAGAAATCAAGTTCAGGTTGGAGTTGGGAGCTCGAATGTTAATACATTTTGGGATATGTGTACTTTTAAAGTAAAATCTGAAAACTGTAAATGTATGTCTATGGGCAGGGCATTGTGGATTGGTGGAAGGACAGAATCCGGTGCTTTAAAATTGGCAGCTACTACATATGGCATAGGGGGTAATGATTTTTTTCCGGGTCCATTAAAAAAAAATGGAGAAACCAATGAGTTTTTAATGAATAAATACGATAAGGTTTGGAGTGTCAGTAAAGAGTTGATTGATGCACATATTGCTACTGTAAACAATACAGGTCAGAATAAAAATGTAGCTGATCCCATAAAAAACTGGCCTGTTTATGAAGTGGATGGTAGCGACACTATGAGAATGGCGCCTTATGAAGATATAAATAAAAATGGCTACTATGATCCCGAATATGGAGATTATCCCAAAATCAAAGGACATGAATCTTTTTTTTGGGTCATGAATGATAAAGGTTGGCATGGCGAATCGAATGGTGAGCCACTCAAAGTTCAAGTAAATGGAATGGCCTACAATTATGACTGTAAAACCACAATGGCAGACAGTCTTGATTATTTTCTGCAACATGCTGCATTTATTGAATACCAAATTTTGTACAAGGGAACAGAGAAATTAAAGGATGTATATGTAGGACAATTTGTAGATGTGGATTTGGGTTATTACAAGGATGATGCCTTGGGGTCAGCACCAATTTACCAAACGGCGTTTATTGGCAATGCAGATGCTAATGACTCCGGAGATGCTGGGACAGGAATCAATCCGGGGGCTATGGCTGTTACCATTCTGAAAGGACCAGTGGCTCAAATAAATGATGGCAGAGACAATGATAATGATGGATTAAAAGATGAAATGAATGAGGAATGCCTTATGTCTGGCATGGGAACTTACAGTAATAATTCTGATCCGATTTCTGGCGATCCTAATAATGCCCTTGAATATTACAATGTATTAAAAAGCCTGTTTAAAAATGGTGATTCAAGATACAAGAAAACATCGACGGGTTTTAATCCTGTTAGACATTTCTTTTCTCATGGTATGGATCCAGATTATCCCGATTTGAACTGGACTAAACAGGATAGAGATTCATTTTTTGGGTCATTAGATCAACTTATGTTGCTCACTGCCGGTGCATTCGAACTCAATCCCAGTGATGAAGTCCCGTTTCATACAGTGCATTATTATGTTAGAAATAGCAAAGACAGCAATCAGTTGCCCACAATCATTAATGGTTCAAAAAAGCTGACAAGCGTATATAATGGTTCCTATATACCGGATTGTTGGATGCTGAAAATGGAGGAATTTTCAAATAAAACCAGAAGCCATTTGAAATTACAGCCCAATCCTGCCTCGGAATCTGTTTTGGTCATTTCGCGGAGCAATGGCGGATCTGTTTCGGTACAAGACATTCAAGGTCGTGAAATATGGAGCAGTTTAATTACGGGTTCTTCTGTCAATGTGGATGTTTCAAAATTTCCTCCAGGTGTCTACATCGTTGAATGGAGAAATTCCCACAGCAGGGCATTTTCAAAACTCATTGTTGAATAATTGCAATTTAGTTTTGGGCAGGTCGACTTAAGTCAAGAAATTTTTTCTCCGCCTCAATCTCCTTCAAATGCTCCTTCACCCTTTCAGCATGGGTATCTGTAATGATAATCTGTCCGAAAAAATCCTTGGCCACCAGTTCCATCAGTTTGCCCGCCCTTGAGGAGTCAATTTTTTCAAAAATATCATCCAGCAAAAGGATGGGTTTCTTGCCCGTTTTTTCTTGGAAATAGCGGAACTGGGCCAGTTTCAGGGCAATAACAAAACTCTTGATTTGCCCCTGAGAGCCATATTTTTTCAACGGAAAGCCATTCAGCATCAGTTCCATGTCGTCTTTGTGTATGCCGCTGCCGGTTCTTTGTATCACACGGTCTCGGTCTATATTTTGCTGCAAAATCTCCGACAAAGGCAACCCATGCAGTTCGCTGGTATAAAGCAATTCCGGAATCTCGCTTTCGCCGGTTAAAAAAGCATAAAACTCCTGAAAACCGGGTATGAACCCTTCCATAAACCTGCGTCTTTCATCAAAAACCAGCTGTCCGGCCTTTGCTAACTGATGATCGAGGGCTTCAAGCAAAACAGGGTCAAAACTGCGGCCTTCAAATTTTTTTAAAAATGCATTCCGCTGATCCAGCAATTTTTTATACAAACTCAGTTGCTCCAGGTAAGTGCGGTTGGTTTGGCAAATGCTGAAATCCAGAAACCTTCTTCGTTCTTCACTGCCTTCCAGCACCAGTGAAATATCGTATGGCGTAATAAAAACCGATTGAAACAACCCAATGTGGTCGAGCAAACGGGGATAGGCCTTGCCGTTCTTCTTGACGGTTTTTTTGCCCTTGGTAAAATTTACCAGTATGTCGGTTTCCACATCGTTATTGAACCAGCCGTGAATACTGAAAAATTCCTTGCCGTGAATTATTAGTTGCTGATCAATTCCATTGAAGAAACTTTTGGCATTGCACAGGTAATAAACGGCATCGAGAATGTTGGTTTTGCCGGTTCCGTTGGGCCCGGTGATGCAATTTAAACCGCTTCCAAACTCAACAAATCTCTCTGCGTGGTTTTTGTAGTTGAAGAGTTGAAGCCGAAGCAGTTGCATGTTGCAAAAGTAAATCTCTGCCACCGCAGTTTGCCGCACAAGTTATCCCAACTAAAAGCCCTGATTTTGGTCAGGATTGTGGCTATTTTTCCGTATATTGAGCCTTGAACATTAGTTTCGCGCATCCAATTGGAAACACTCGATACAGAAATCCTGGTAGTTGGCGGTGGCGCAGCGGGATTTTTCGCCGCCATCCATGCCAAAGCAAGCAAGCCCGCCAAAAGGGTTCACATCATTGAAAAATCGAACAAGGTACTGGCCAAAGTGCTGATTAGTGGGGGAGGGCGCTGCAATGTAACCTACAACGAACCCGATTTAACCGCCATTCTGGAACATTATCCCCGTGGTCGCGGGATTTTAAAGTGGGCCATTCGCAAATGGGGCGTTACCAACACCATGCGCTGGTTTGAACGAAACGGTGTTCCGTTAAAAGTGGAAGAAGATGGCCGCATCTTTCCGATTTCCGATTCGTCAGCGAGCATTGCGGGTTGTCTGACTTCTGTGGCCCAAAAACTGGGTGTAACCTGGGAAACCCACACAGGTTTAAAAGCAATCAAACCCTTGGAGGGAGGCGGTTTTGAAGCGGTGATGGAAAACGGAAAAACCATGCGCACTTCCACCGTCATAGTGGCTTGCGGAGGTTTCCCCAAACTCAGTATGTTTTCATTCATTACTGATTTGGGTATTGAAGTCATTCCGCCTGTTCCTTCCATTTTTACCTTCAACATTGCTGATCCCACCTTACATGCGTTGAAAGGCGTAAGCGTTCCCTGGGGTAAGGTAAGGGTGGCAGGCATGGATGCAGGCAACGAAAAAGGTTGGTTCAGCGGTCCCATTCTCATTACACACTGGGGCCTCAGCGGACCGGCAGTATTGAAATCTTCGGCATGGCTGGCAAGGGAACTCGCCGAATGCAATTACAGATTTACTGTGCTGGT
>CANHCW010000124.1 GCA_947459165.1 Flavobacteriales bacterium | reverse complement strand
GCGTTAAGGCTTCGGCCAGGCAGAATGTCATGGAGCTATCGTCTGACCAGGTGCCCGGCGGCAGGTTGTAAGTACCATACCCAATCATATCGGTAACGGGGTTTTTGCTTATGGTTTCGCGGCTTTTAAATTCAACAGGCACGCCCAAAGCGTCGCCCACGGCTACGCCAAACAGGGCGGATTGAATGTGGTGGAGGGTGGTCATTTGTGGTTTGATTGAATTTACTGACAATAGTTTTGAGCTACACTAACTATATTTTTAAAAATTCACGATGACTACTAATATATTACTTCTATGCAGGTGTGCAGCTTTCGTGCGGCAATTTATCAATACGCTTTGAAATTCTCACGGAGAATGCAGTTCTATATTTTTTCAAACACCACCAAACATAAAACGGCGATTGGCGCATGGGCTTCAGGTAGTTACGCTACTGAAATATTGTCTTTGATAATTTCCGTCAAACGCTTTAGCGGCTCCTTCTTGAAAGAAGCAAACTTCTTGATAATGATAGTTGGACTTACAGTAAATAATTCGTTTGTGCGAACTTCGCTGTCATATTTCAAGTCCCTGTCAATGTCTGTTGAAGCAATAGGAAATGAAAATTGATCTCCTCGAATAACTGATGTAATTTTAGCTACAATGTAATTATGCTTGTTTACAGCATCTTTAGAGATAATAACACCAGGCCTTTGCTTAGTATTTGATAGGTCGGTATAAGGATATGGAAGCAGAATGATGTCGCCTTGGTTATACTTCATATCGCTTAATAATTATTCCAGTGTTCGTCTTCGGCTTTGTCCCAGTCAGCGGCTAAAACAGACTTAGAGAGCTCGTAAGAGCCATGAATATCTGCTATGTCTTGAAGGTTGGAGTATAAAAAGTCAACAGCATCGAAAAAGTCTAATGCAGCATTTTTGAACTCTATAAACTGATTCTCCCTAATGGGTTCGATAACAGACCTAAGCTTCGCCAAAACAGGAATTAACGAACCAATGGAATTGGCCTCCCTAGCTGCCTGACTTGGTGTCAAGTCCTTAAAATAATAAACCGAACCTCTCAGTATCACAGTTGATTCATTGATTTTAGGAATAGCAAATTTTTCGTATTTCTTCCATATAGTTTCAGCAATATTGAAACTTGAAAGCACTCCAAGAGATTCAAAAATACTGGTTGAATATGTCAGGTTATGAACCATGATGTAAAGATATAATTTTTCAGGTTGAAAATCAATTTGTGGAGTGGAAAATGTTCTTCTTCCACCATTGAAACTACTTTCGTTCGGAGTTTTGCAAGCCTATGTGGCAAGTTTAATGTACAACACCCTATTTCACATCTGAGACCGTTTTTGGGCAAATTGGCGCAACTTATTGGCGTTTTATTTTTAATGCATTTAAAACCACACCTCTTTCATTCAAAAACATGCCATCCGCCCGGGCAATGGTTTGAATATTTACTGGGGCATACTTAATATTCAAAACGATCGGATGTTTGCGTAAGGCGATGATAAATAGCCTATCATCAATAAACCAAGCATGTAAAAAAATGACCCGCCAGCAGATCTTACGGTATGCTGAACGGGTACTGTTGATTCAAAATTACAATAATTTTTACATTTCACAAATTTTTTTAAGTTGTTTTTTAGTGCAGACATGATATCCCCATTTAACTCTGGAAAGTTGCGTTTCACTTTGATTTGATACAATATTACCAAACCGGTTCAAGAAAATCGATTTGTGTGGATAAATCTACCCTGGAAGCTCCCACAACACTAGGGACTGCATCGGGGCGGAATCGAACCGTCGACACAAGGATTTTCAGTCCTTTGCTCTACCAATCCCGTGTGACTTACGCAGCACCCCGGCTAGTCACAGGAGCCCCTATTTATGTCTATAGGTGAGCAGTTTATATTGTTTACTGCTTTATAATTTTCCAGTAGCCGCCTTTATCCGGTCCAATTCGTTCAATAATCCCTTGCTTTTTCAAGTTGGCTATTTGCTTTTCGACAGCTCTTGTTGTAATACCTAAATTTTCGGCCAGTTCAGGTATGGTAATATGTACATTAAAAATGATTAGTTCAATAATTTTCACCGAACTTTTCACCGAACTTTTCACCGAACCAGCTACAGGTCGTTTTAAAACAACCGTGAAAATGCCCTCTTTTTGGAAAATGGGCTCAGGCAAGCCGGCACTTTTCATGAGGTCTTGAATACGACCAATTCCTGAGCCTACCTGCTCCACCAGGTGCATGCGAGAAAACAATCCGAAAATGAGGGGGTTTCGGGAATGGCTTCGTTTACCAAATTCCGCTTCAGGAATGGCACTAACCAGTCCGCCCGGGTTGCTAATTTCCACACGGTCGCTAAACAATTCGATATGAATGACAGCTCCTTTATCGTAATAATCTCTGTGCGACAGGGCATTAATGATGGCTTCTTTAAAAGCCGTTTCCGGTATTTCCCAAATTTCTTTTCGTGGTCTGCCCCCTTGTCCTTCAATATCATACCGCACATTGAGCTTGCCTTTCAGCCATTGCATGGCTTGTTGGTATTGTTGATATAGGTTTCCACCAAATGGTTTGTCATCAATTATAAACCGCTTATCCCTTCCTTCAAATGCAATACATCTAATAATGGCTCTGTCTATGATTGCTTCTGGTTGTTGCCCAAAAAACAGCACTGCACCATTTTTAAAGATATGTCCGTTGGTATAAAGTTTAAGGTTTTTGAACAGTTGCTCATCGGGTATTCCTGTGCTTATTTGCGATTCGGCTTTAAACACAGGCAAGAAATCTTTAGCAACCATCGTATACACATCAAATTCCTTACATGGGGCTTCATCAAAATAAATCCGGTCAGATTGCTGAAAGAAATAGCGCATTTGCTCCGCGGTTGTGAGCTTTTGTGTATTGGGACCAATGCGCACATAAATAGCACCCGAAAGCACATACGGTTTATTTGGGCCTGAAGGGACTTCTATAACTCCGACAGGTATTCCATCCAATTCAATCATGGATAATGAACAAGCCAAATGGGGTGTAATTTCGTTCAAGCTATTTTGAATAGCTGAACGCTTTACATTATCTATGCTTACACCTTTAATTTCGTTGGCATCATTAATACCAATAAGCAATACGCCACCGGCTGCATTGGCAAATGCACACACTTCTTCGGTAAGTTCTTTCACTTTAGAAGGAACCGAAACTTTAAACTCAGCATTATATCCTTCTCCCGAGGAAACCAGCACTTTTATGTCATCGGCACTTACCATACTTAGGGTTTTGGATTAGGTATTGAAACATTTACCCTGTGAATATCGGGCGGCAAAACAAGTCTGGGTATTTCCTGGTTCAATATGCATCTGTCAAAAATAAATTTTAAACACTGTTAGGTGAGAAGGCGAGGTTCTTTACCCTACTTTCAAATTGTTAATCAAAACCATACAGCGTATAACAAAAGTAACTGTTTTGGCGCAGTTACTGGCACATTTACCTGCTGATGAGATAAAAAAATCCTTTTCAAGGGGAGTAGTTTTAAGTGTTTAATGCAATATTAGCAATCAGCATAAAAACAATCAAGATGCCAGAAAATTTCCGCCCCACAAAAAAGCCCCTCTTCCGAAGGGCTTTCTCTTTCTGGTGGTTCGGGGCGGAATCGAACCGTCGACACAAGGATTTTCAGTCCTTTGCTCTACCAATCCCGTGTGACTTACGCGGTTTACCGCTTAGTCACACGAGGACCCTCGACAATCTATGCCCGCAACGCGGGAACAAGATTGTCGGGGCTGAGCTACCGATTAACTCCATAAAAAAACCTGCCATTAGCAGGTTTTTGTGGTATCGGGCGGAATCGAACCGTCGACACAAGGATTTTCAGTCCTTTGCTCTACCAACTGAGCTACGATACCATCTTCTCAAGGCAAAAGCCTGTTGAACGAGGGTGCAAAAGTAAGCGTTTTGATGTAACCTTGCAAAATCATCAAGCCAATTTTCATTATGAATTCCAAAGTAACCGAATTTAACGAGTACCGCAGCCGCATGAATGACAAAATTCTCAACGCCGATAACTTAGTACTCAAGCGCCTGTTTAACCTCGATACCCAAACCTATGCCGACGGCGCCATTAGCGCCCGCACCAAAGAAATGCTGGGACTGGTGGCGAGCTTGGTGCTGCGCTGCGACGATTGTGTGAAATACCACCTGGAAAAATGCCATGAGCAAGGCGTGAATACGGCTGAAATGTTTGAAATACTCGCCGTGGCCAACATTGTGGGTGGTACCATCGTTATTCCCCACACCCGCAGGGCTGTGGAGTTTTGGGAAGCATTGCAGGAAAATTCCTGAACCGCGCCTTATTTCATAAACGAAGCCACCATGGGGGGAACCGCCGACCGGGGTGTGAAGCGCAAACTGAAACTCATCACCCGGTTCATCAGCCCATGTATAATGGTTTGCTTTCCTTTTTTCATGGCCTGCCAGGCCTCTAAAGCCACCGTTTCGCTTTTCATCATGCTCATGCGGGTAATGCGCATGCCGTTTGTAGCCGCCCTTTCGTGAAAACCGGTATCCGTTACCCCCGGACAAGAACAGGTGCATCGAACGCCTGTGCCCTTCAACTCCTCCCTCAGCGCCTCGGTAAAACTCAGCACAAAGGCCTTGGTGGCAGAATACACCGTAAAATTGGGGCCAGGCTGAAATGCCGCAGTGGAAGCAATGTTGAGAATAAAACCCCTGCCCCGCTGCTTCATTTCTCCCACAAAAGCATGGGTAAGGCGACTAAGTGCCAGAATGTTCAGGTTAATCATCTGCTGCTGCACCGCCCAGGGACGATCGGCAAAATGCCCCGTATCGCCGAAGCCGGCGTTATTCACCAGGCAATCAATTTGCAGGCCGGCTCCACTCACAAATTCCACCACCTTGTCCACCTCGGCCGGTTTGCTTAAATCGGCGGCGCATACCTGCGCAGTAATGCCGTATTCGCGGCCCAGCTCCTCGGCAATGCCGTTCAACTTATCGCCACTGCGGGCCACCAGCACCAGGTTGTAGCCATCGGCGGCGGCCAAACGGGCAAAATCCAGGCCCAAACCACCCGATGCGCCGGTAATCAAAGCAGTTTTGTTCATGTTCTTGTTTGCAGTCATTGAAAATAAACAACAAATAACATGACAAAATGTGTGGAAATCGCAAAAAGTTTTTGCGCGAAATTTGTAGGGTGATTAAAAAGTTCCTTTTCTCCCTGCTGTTTGCGGGCGCATTGTTCAGCACTGCTCAAAATGCTTCTTTTCAGGTTTTCGCCGTATCGGGCGGACCCATTGTTACCTACAATCTGCGCAACTCGGGCACGGTTGATGCCAAAGTAGCACTGGTTTCCATTCGCTTTTTTCATCAACGGCCCAACATGGATTTTACACCCGTTTTTTCCATACCCGGCTTTGCCAAATACCAGTACCAAGGCAATTTTAGCGGCAAAAGCAAAAGTTATAAATACAAAAGCGTTTGCTTTTTCCCTGCTGACAGCATCTTACAGCCTTCAGCCCAATTGAGTTTTGCAATTGGCACCAATTACAATACTGCTTTTGGCGACAGCGTTCTGGCAGCAAGCATCAGTGTTTTTTGTAAGATTGACGGGCGTGACACCGTGATTGAGGCCTTTCCGGGTGGTATCAGCCCCTGTCCGGGTAAACATTTGTTCTTAAATGGTGGCACGCCCACCGGCGGACTAAAAGAAGGCAGCTTCAGTTATGTAAACCTGGCCAAAAATGCGTGTACGGGCAGTTTAAACATGGTGGTGTACGACAATGCCAGTCTACAGCGTAAACCTGTGGCCGGCTACACACCCCTTTGCAGCGGAGGCAGAAAATGGCGTAGTTTCGGCTTCGCCACCGATTCCTTCGTGTACTATTCATTCAATATTACAAACCCCTCCGGCCGTCGGGGTTTCGACAGCGTGGTGCAGGGCATGGCACCCGGTGATTATGCCATGTTAGGCAACCAAACGGTACAACCCCTCAGCTGGTTCGACTCATGCAAAAGCACACTGCAAATGCTTGGCTTTGGCAACGGCATCCTGGGCAGCACGCCCGGCTATATGGTGATGGTGGGCAAAAAGGGTTTGAGCATGGGCAAAGCAAAATTCAACCTCTGCGCCAGCAGCGATTTAAACTGCTACACCAATCTTGAACAAACGATTGTGGCCGGCCTCAGCGCAGCGGAATTTCCCGATTTTGCCTCGTGTTTTGAAGGCTACGAGGTGACTACAGAAAAAGGGTGGCCGTTAAAAGCACAAAAATTGGGGCAAAACACCATACTGGTTAAACCCAACCCCACTGCCGATACCTGGCACATTAGCGCCGCTGCGCCTGTTAAACAATTGCAGCTATTTGATGTGGCCGGCCGAATGCTGCACTGCAACCTGAGCACAACCGAAAACGGAGCAGCAGTGCAAGCAACAGGGTTGTTGCCCGGACAATACCTGTGCCGCGTACAATTGCTGAACGGAGGCACACATACCTTGCGCTTGGTGAAGCAATAACAGCATTTTGAAGCAGGGCGCTTCATCCTGTCCTGTGGCGAAGCCGTCAAGCTTAAAAAGGCCTTTGTATTGTGTTTTTGTAAGCTAATCATTATCGTTGTATTGATTTATTGTAAAAAATGGGTTGATGAAAGCCAT
>CANHCW010000123.1 GCA_947459165.1 Flavobacteriales bacterium | reverse complement strand
CGCTGGGTTTTTTCAAAACCGTTGGTCACAAGAAAAATATCAAAACGGCGTGTGATTTCCTCCATGAAATTGCGGGCACCGGGCATAAGGCGGGTCATAACCGGGCAAATTTCGAGGTACTCTTCCCACACATTTTCAGGATGTTCATCTGCCGGAATCCCCAGTTCAAGAAAGGTATCGGTAAAACGGGCCGACCTCAGTATTTCCTTGCTTACTTCGCCGTTTTCGTAAAGTTGCCAGTAGCGCTTGTTGATGATTTTGTATCTGTCGATGAACTCCTGAACGCCGGCACTGCTTTTTACATGCAGTTGATGACGGTGAAACAATTCTGCAAGCGCTTCTTCGGCATTGCCATCAAAATCCCACAAAGTATTATCAAGGTCGAGCAGAAGAAGGTTTACGGACATACCAATTCAATGAATCAGGAGGCCTGTGCTGAGTCGATTTTAGCGCAAAGCTGACTAAAAATGGTGTCGATTTCGCCCATACCCATTACGCCCTGATATTTACCCTGAGCAGTATAGAAACCCTGCAAAGGCAGTGTTTTATTCAAATATTCCTGAAAACGATTGCGAATGGTACTTTCATCCTGATCGTCCACCCTGCCGCTGGTTTGTCCTCTCAGCATCAGTCGTTTTACCAACTCATCTTCCTCTACTTCCAGCCCCAGAACCACAGAAATGCCGGTATTGAATTCTTCCAGCATTCTATCCAATGCTTCAGCCTGAGGGATGGTGCGGGGAAAACCGTCGAAAATGAATCCGTTGGCTCCTTCTTTGGAAATCATGTAATTCCTCACCATTCCAATCACCACTGCATCGGGAACCAGTTCACCGCGGCTGATAAAATCGTTGGCCTGATTGCCCAGTTCTGTGCCCGCATTTCTCTCAGCCCGCAACAAATCGCCTGTAGAAATATGAACCAAGCCGTATTTGCTGATGAGTTTTTCGCTTTGGGTGCCTTTGCCCGCACCGGGAGGGCCAAAAATGATGAGGTTTAACATTACATTGGCAAATAAACTGCCAAGCAGCTAATTGCACAAAATAAACAACTGATTATATTCGCACAGATTTGTTTCCTCTCCTCCGAAAAAAAATCAAGAGCATTGTTTTTGCCTTCGTTTTGCTGCTGTTTTCCAATTGCGGTTCAGCGCTTGGGCAATGTAACATTGGCGGCACTTTCAAGAGTTTGTGCCGCAGTGGTATTACCTATTCTCTTGATTCATTTTTCAGGTTGAATGGCATTGCCCCAAGCGCAGGCACTTACAGCGTGCATTCTTTCAACGGCAATACAGGTCATGGGTATGTGAGTGCTTTTACATTTATCGGAGGAAGGCATTTTAAAGGTGACTGGCCCGGTGGAAGGTGGTGCATCCGATACAGTGCACCTTGCGGCAGTTCCGATACGCTGTCAATTGAATTGAAAGACGAAGCACCCGTTCAGGCAGCACTTAAAAAGAACATGCGCTTTTGTTCCGCTTACGATACCTTTCCGCTTTCAGGCATGGTTGACACGGCCATACCGACCGGAGGAAACTGGACCTGGCTGGGAAAAACAAGCAAACAACTTTTGCTGTTGACCCGCGAAAGCGACAGTGTGTGGAGTGACAATCGTTACTTAACGGGAATTTACAGCAGTCCAAAGGGTTGTTTCGATACAGCACTAACAGTTTATAAAATCAGAAACATGCCCATGGTTGAAATTACCGCATTTCAGCCAACCCGACTTTGCGAAAACGACAGCCTGAAACTAACAGGAAAATACACTGCGGCTGCGGGCCTTATGTGGAATACTTACAACTTCGGCGATGGAAATTTCAGCAATGCGCTTTCCCTTTCCCCCATTTATCAACATGGCAAAAATGACCTTGCAGGAAAATTTGTTCACATTGAACTGAGCAGCAATCCTGTTGCAGACGAAGTTTGTCCTCAAAGTAAGGATAGCATTCAGATTGAATTGGCCACCTTCCCGGTGCCCGGCATGGGCGATTCCATAAGAATTTGCCAGAATGGTGTGGGTTCGATTGTGGGCTTTGAAAAAACTAAAATTCCCGGAGCACATCTTCATTATGAATGGCGATGCAACCCAGGAAACATGGTTGACTCGGGAATCTTTTTTATTCGCAAATTTCCTAAACAGGGCAAGTACGATTTAAGCGTAACGGTGAGAAACATTAAAAATGGCTGCAAAGCAACACTCACCAAAAAGGAATGGATTTGGGTATTGCCAGTGCCCAAGGCCGATTTTGGTTTGAAAAATTCAGACATCGCCATGGTTTACAACCCCAAATTCTTTTTCGAAAACAAAAGCTCTATTGATAAATCCTACTTCAAAAACGCCAAGGTGGATTATGAATGGATTTTTGAAAACTGGCGATTCAGAGAAACCCGACTTGAGCCCAGTCCCACTTTTATTTCGCCGCCCGATACCGGTTTTATTAAGGTAACCCTCATTGCCACCGGGCAGGCAAATTGCATTGACTCCGCCAAAGGCAAAATTTATGTCGCCGACAATCCCTGGGCTTTGATGCCATCTGCTTTCAGCCCGGATGAAGAAGGCCCACGACTGAACAACCACTATATGGTGCAGATGGGCTACGCCAAAGATGTAAAACTGAGTATTTTCAATAAATGGGGCGAAAAGCTCTTTTATACGGAAGATTTGAGCAGAGGTTGGGATGGAAAATACAAGGGCCACGAATGCCCGCAAGGCGTTTATATTGCCGCCGCAGAAGTAAAAGACCTGATTGGATACAGGCATATTTTCAGCCAAAGTTTTCATTTGTTGAGGTGAGTAAAATTCAGTTTAGTTTGACGGGTATTAACTTCGCAGTGTAAAAAAAAATGCAGGAGCAGGACTTTTATGCCGAACTTACCTCTGCTATTAGGCATGTATACTTAGTTAGTCAAGACTTTATACCCCTGCACGCCCCCGTTTTTGACGGCAACGAAAAAAAGTACCTGTGCGAAACCATAGACAGCACTTTTGTATCGTCGGTTGGTGAATTTGTAAATCAGGTTGAAATAAAACTGGCTGAATTTACCGGTGCCCGCTACGCCATTGCTACCGGAAACGGGACTTTGGCCCTGCATGCCGCACTCATTTTGGCCGGAGTGGAGCAAAACACCGAAGTGATTACCCAGCCCCTGAGTTTTGTTGCAACAGGAAACGCCATCCTCTATTGCAAGGCCAGGCCGGTTTTTGTTGATGTGGACAAAGACACCGCCTCATTAAGCCCAGAAAGTTTGTTGCGTTTTTTGCAGCAACACGCCCAGATAAACGATGACGGAGTTTGTATAAATAAAACCACCGGCGCCCGCATTTCGGCCTGCGTTCCTATGCACAGCTTTGGATTTGTAGGGCGCATTCGCGAAATCGCGGACATTTGCAAAAAATGGCATATTCCATTGGTTGAAGACAGCGCCGAGTCGCTGGGCAGTTACTGCGGAGATATTCACACAGGCCGTTTCGGACAGCTGGGCGTATTGAGTTTTAACGGCAATAAAACCATTACCTGTGGCGGTGGTGGCGCCATTTTAACCGACGATGAACAGCTGGCAAAAAAAGCCAAACACATAACCACCACGGCTAAGGTGCCGCACAAGTGGGAGTTTTACCACGATGAACTGGGCTACAATTACCGAATGCCCAACATCAATGCGGCTTTGCTGGTGGCACAACTGGAACAATTGCCTCATTTTTTGAGCAACAAAGCCGAAACCGCTGCCCTGTACCTTGAGCATTTTAAACATTTAAATGTTCAACTGTTGCAGCCACTGCCGGGCACAACCGCCAACTATTGGCTGAATACCCTGATTTTTGAAAACAGAGAACAGCGCGACGGATTTTTGCAATTTTCCAACGACAACGGAGTGATGACCCGCCCGGCCTGGACCCTGATGAATAAAATGCCTGCCTTTGCTGATGCGGTTGTGTTTGAAATTGAAAATGCCCAATGGCTTGAAGACAGACTTGTAAACATTCCCAGCAGCGTTCGATGAATCATAAATCCGTAAATATTCTGTTTCTGGGCGGAGCTAAAAGGGTTTCAATGGCAGAATATTTTATTGAGGCTGGCAGAAATACTGGCACAGAGGTGAGCATTTTCAGCTACGAACTGAACAACGAAGTCCCGATACGGGAGGTTGCCACCGTCATTGAAGGTAAAAAATGGGCTGAATGTTTGCCACACCTGAAAGAGGTCATTGCCGCAAATCACATTTCTGCTGTGATTCCATTTGTTGACCCGGCCACGCTGATTGCCGCCCAACTGAAAGCGGAATTGCCCGATTTGTTTTGTCCTGTTTCGGAAGAACCCGTTTGTCGCCGGTTTTTCAGCAAAATAGAAGCCAATGCCTGGTGCATTGAAAACCAAATACCCGTTGCGGTTTCGGTTGAGGGTAAGTTTCCGAAAATTGCCAAACCCGATACCGGTTCTGCCAGCCAGGGTCTTGTTATTTTAAATACAGAAGCGGAGTTATTGCAACTGCCCAACCCTGAAAACTACCTGATTCAGCAGTTTATCAATGCCACCGAATACACAGTTGATGCTTACCGAAGCTTAAGCTGTGGCAACATAAATTACCTGGTGCCGCGCGTGCGCCTTGAAACTCAGGGTGGTGAAGCAGTAAAGGCAAAAACAGTTAAACACCCCCGCATTGAACACCTGAGTCGGGAAATTATTGAAAAAGCAGGCCTGCACGGAGCCATTACCCTGCAGTTTTTGGAAGACAAAAACTGCGGCGATGTGTACTTCATGGAAGTCAATCCGCGCTACGGCGGCGGGGTGGTTACCTCATACGGCGCAGGTGTAGATATTGCCGGCATTTTGCTGGCCGACATGCAGGGCAAGGAAATAGCTGAAAAAACCGCCTGGAAAGAAGGACTCACCATGCTCAGGCGTTTCAAAGAAATTTACATATAAATGCAAATCATTATTGATATAGACGGCACCATTTGCACTGAAGAAAGGCAGTTCAGCCGTCCTCTTGCCAAACCCTTGCCTGATGCCATCAAAAGCATCAATCAACTTTATGAACACGGCCACACCATTATTTTGTACACAGCCCGCACCTGGGCTGAATGGGAAGTAACCAACCACTGGCTGAAAGAACAGGGCGTTCAATTTCATCAATTGTTTATGGGCAAGCCCGTAGGCGATGTGTGGATTGATGACCGCGCTATTGCCCACGACAACTGGCAGGAAACCATGGATATACTTGACCGATTAAGCCAAAAGAAAAAATGAGCAAAGTATTGATTATTGCCGAAGCCGGTGTAAACCACAACGGCAGTTTGGAATTGGCCAAACGAATGGCGGTAGTGGCCAAAGAAGCCGGGGCGGACATGGTAAAATACCAAACCGCAGTGCCCGAGCTGGTGATGAGCAAAAACGCCCCCAAGGCAGAATACCAAATAAAAAACACCGGAGCTGAGGAAAGTCAGCTGGAGATGGCCAAAAAAATCCACCTGCCTCTTTCAGCTTATGCAGAACTGAAAGAATTTTGTGAAAATATTGTGGGCATTGATTTTTTAAGCACTCCTTTCGACCACGAAAGCATAGACCTGCTGCACAGTTTGGAAATGACTGTTTGGAAAATTCCATCGGGTGAAATTACCAACGAACCCTACCTTCAAAAAATAGGTGCTTTTGGTGAGGAAGTAATACTGAGTACCGGTATGAGTGAATTGTGGGAAATAAGGCGTGCGGTAGAGACACTGATCGCGGCCGGAACGCCGCGGGAAAATATTAGCATTTTGCATTGCACTTCCGATTATCCGGCAAAAATGGAAGACCTGAACCTAAGAGCCATTAAAAGTATTGCCGAAGCCCTTGATTGCAATGTTGGGTACAGCGATCATTCTGTGGGGACTGAGGCAGCCATAGCAGCAGTGGCCCTCGGGGCCGTCATAATAGAAAAACATTTTACGCTTGACCACAATATGGAAGGTCCAGACCACCGCGCCTCACTTGAACCCGCCGAATTAAAGCAAATGATTGTAAAAATTCGCAGCATTGAAAACGCGCTGGGCGATGGAATTAAAACTGCACGGGGCGGCGAAATTCCAACAAGAACCATTGCCAGAAGAAGCATTCATGCACTAAATGATATCAGCGCGGGCAGCACAATTACAGCAGACATGCTGATTATGAAAAGGCCGGGCAACGGCATTTCGCCCTTCGATGCACATTTGGTCGTGGGTAAAAAAAGCAAACGAAATATTGCCGCCGATGATATGATTGAGCCCGAAGACCTGGAATGAAGAAACGCATAGCCATACTGAGCAGTTCGCGGGCTGATTACAGCATTTACAGGCCATTGCTTTTTAAGTTAAAAGAATCAGCGCGGTATGATGTTTTTTTACTCGCCTTCGGCACTCATTTGTCGCAACAACATGGGCTTACGGTCAATGCCATAGAGCAGGATGGATTTGAAGTTGAGGTGAAACTGAACTGCCTGCCAAAAGATGGAAGTCCTGCAGGCATTGCCGAAAACATGGGCGAGGTGATGCGCGAATTTGCCAAAATATGGAATAATGCACAGTACGACCTTGTGTTGTGTTTGGGTGACCGGTACGAAATGTTTTCAGCAGTAGCCGCGGCCCTGCCGTTCAACATACCTATTGCACACTTATACGGGGGAGAGACAACGGCTGGGGCCATAGAT
>CANHCW010000122.1 GCA_947459165.1 Flavobacteriales bacterium | reverse complement strand
TGCACCAATGAAATGAAAGCACTGCGGTTGGGATCATACTCTACGGTAAGAACCTCGCCTGCCTGACCAAAATTATTGCGTTTGAAGTCAATTACACGGTAACGACGCTTGTGCCCGCCACCGGTGAAACGCATGGTCATTCTACCCTGATTGTTTCTTCCACCCGACTTTTTGATAGGGATAATCAGAGATTTTTCCGGCTTATCCGTAGTAAGCTCTGCGAACGAATTAGCAATGTGGAAGCGCTGTCCGGGAGTGGTGGGTTTTAATCTTTTTACTGCCATGATCAGATATTTTCGTAAAAGTCAATGGTGAAACCTTCTTTTAATGTCACGATGGCCTTTTTATACCCATTGGTATAACCGGAGATCTGACCTGTGCGTCTGTTGCGGCGCATTTTCCCCCGTGCGATCATTGTATTAACCGAATCAACTTCAACACCATAGAAATCTTCAATGGCCTTTTTGATTTCGTCCTTGGTCGACTTCTTGTCAACCACGAAACCATACTGGCCACGCTTATCCATAATGGCGGTCATCTTTTCGGTGATCAATGGCTTTTTGAGTATCATTTCTTATTTGATTCTTCGATGATGGATACGGCTTTCTCTGTAACAATCAACTTGCCGGCTTTCAACACTTCAAATGTGTTAATGTCAGAAGCTTTCATTACTGTATTGCCTTCAATGTTTCTGCCCGACAAATAGATATTCTTGTTCGTTTCGGGCGTAACAAACAATGTTCTTCCGTTTACATTCAGTGCTTTAAGCAAACCAACAAATTCTGAAGTTTTGGGACTGCTCATCTCGAAATCTTCAACCACAAGAATGTTGTTTTCCTTGGCTTTGTATGAAAGTGCACTCAAACGGGCAAGACGCTTCAGCTTTTTGTTAAGCTTAAAAGAGTAATCACGGGGCTTGGGGCCGTGTATACGGGCACCACCCACATAGATACCTGATTTCAAACTACCGTGACGGGCTCCGCCTGTTCCTTTCTGACGAAACACCTTACGGGTACTTCTTGAAATTTCCGTGCGATCTTTGGTTTTGTGAGTTCCCTGACGCTGATTGGCCTGGAATTGCTTCACATCAAGCCAAATGGCATGGTCATTGGGTTCTATACCAAATACATCGGATGACAGTTTCACTGTGCGACCGGTGTCTGCTCCTGTTTTGTTTAATACTTTTACTTCCATCGCTATTATCGTTCTACGATTACTGTTGCTCCGTTGTGTCCGGGAACAGATCCTTTTATCAACAGAATGTTTTGTTCAGGGATGATGCGCAGAACCTGCATGTTCACCGCTTTAACTCTTTTATTTCCAGTTTGTCCGGCCATTCTGATACCCTTGAATACACGGGCGGGGAATGAACAGGCACCAATTGAACCGGGTGCACGCAGACGGTTATGCTGACCGTGAGTCGCTTCACCCACACCCGCAAATCCGTGACGCTTTACAACACCCTGGAAGCCTTTACCTTTTGAGGTTCCGACAACATCAACAAACTGGCCTTCTTCAAAGATGTTCACATCAAACACATCACCCAGTTTAGCAGATGCCTCAGCTTCGCCAGGGTTGCGGAACTCCACAAACTCCTTTTTCGCAACCGTTCCTGCTTTTGCACAGTGACCGTTATTGGCAGCGGTGGAATGCTTTTCCTTTTTATCACCCCAAGCCATCTGAATTGCGCTGTAGCCGTCTTTCTCTTCAGTTTTTACCTGGGTAATTACACATGGACCTGCTTCAATTACAGTGCAGGCTACTTTACGACCCTGTGCATCAAAGATGCTGGTCATACCTAATTTTTTACCAATCAATCCTTCCATATCTCGGATTATAATTTGATTTCAACTTCTACCCCGCTGGGCAATTCAATCTTCATCAACGCATCTACAGTTTTTGTAGAACCGTTGTAAATGTCAATCAGTCGCTGATAAGTGCAGTACTGAAACTGTTCCCTTGCTTTTTTGTTCACATGGGGTGAACGCAGAACAGTGAATATCTTCTTGCGTGTGGGAAGAGGTACAGGACCGCTAACCACAACATCGGTTGTACGAACGGCCTTTACAATCTTCTCGGCGCTTTTGTCAAGAAGGCTGTGGTCGAAAGACTTAAGCTTTATGCGAATCTTTTGGCTTACCATTTTATTATTTACTTTGATGCTGTGCCATTAACTTTTTTCAACACCTCGTCTGCAATACTTTTCGGTGTTTCTGAATAATGACTGAATTCCATTGATGATGTTGCACGACCTGAAGTAATGGTACGGAGTGTAGTTACATATCCGAACATTTCACTCAGCGGAACTTTTGCTTTAACAACCTGAGAGCCTGCTCTTTCATCGATACCTTCAAGCTGACCACGGCGGCGATTCAAGTCACCCATTACATCACCGGTGTTTTCTGCAGGAGTTACTACTTCGAGTTTCATGATGGGCTCGAGCAGAACAGGACCACAATTGCGAGCTGCTTCTCTGAAACCCTGACGAGCAGCTACTTCAAATGAAAGTGAATCCGAATCCACAGGGTGGAAAGAACCGTCAAATAGACGAACCTTCATTGAGCTAAGAGGATAACCGGCAAGAACACCGTTCACCATAGCGCCTTTGAAGCCTTTTTCAACTGAAGGTATGAATTCGCGAGGGATTGAACCACCCACAATTTCATTTACAAACTGAAGACCTTCGCCTTTGAAGTCTGCATCAGCAGGTCCAAGTTCAAACTGAATATCGGCGAACTTACCACGACCACCGGTTTGTTTTTTGTACACTTCACGGTGAGGATTGCTGCGAGTGATAGCCTCTTTGTAAGCAACCTGAGGAGCACCCTGATTACACTCAACTTTAAACTCGCGCTTCAAACGATCGACAATAATTTCAAGGTGCAATTCACCCATACCAGAAATTACTGTTTGTCCTGTATCCTGATCTGTTTGAACCCTGAAGGTTGGATCTTCCTCAGCCAGCTTTTGAAGTGCAGTGCTTAACCTGTCACTATCAGCCTGAGTTTTGGGCTCTATCGCCAATCCGATAACCGGATCAGGGAATACCATTGATTCCAGTACGATGGGATTCTTCTCATCACACAAGGTATCGCCGGTTTTAATATCCTTAAATCCTACAGCAGCACCAATGTCACCTGCACCGAGGCTTTCAATGGCATTCTGTTTGTTTGCATGCATTTGGAATATGCGGCTGATTCTTTCTTTGTTACCACTTCTTGTGTTTAATACATAAGAACCGGCATCAAGCTTTCCGCTGTATGCACGCATGAATGCCAAACGACCAACATAAGGATCGGTAGCAATTTTGAATGCCAATGCGCTGAAAGGTTCCTCGTAAGCAGGCTTGCGAGATATTTCAGCTTCTGTATCGGGATTTGTTCCTTTGATGCTTTCTTTATCCAAAGGACTTGGCATCAGTTCCATTACCAAATCGAGCATGGTTTGAACACCTTTATTTTTAAAGGAAGAACCACAAACCATGGGAACAATCTTCATTTCAAGCGTTGCCTGACGAAGTGCGTTCAGAATTTCTCTTTCAGTGATGCTGTTCGGATCTTCAAAAAACTTCTCCATCAAGGTAACATCATATTCTGATACAGCTTCGAGTAGTTTTTCTCTCCACTCCATCGCTTCTTCCTGAAGCTCAGCAGGAATGTCAACAACCTGATAAGTCATACCCTTATCAGCTTCATTCCATATCATACCTCTGTTGTTAATCAAGTCAACAACACCTTTGAAGTTTTCTTCAGCGCCAATCGGCAATTGCAGAGGTACCGCATTGCTTCCCAGCATGTCGCGAACCTGCTTAACCACATTCAAAAAGTCGGCTCCGGCGCGGTCCATCTTATTTACGAAACCAATACGGGGAACATTGTAATTGTTTGCAAGTCTCCAGTTGGTTTCCGATTGAGGTTCAACACCATCCACAGCACTGAACAAAAATACCAGACCATCAAGTACGCGGAGTGAACGATTCACCTCCACAGTGAAGTCAACGTGACCGGGAGTATCAATAATGTTAATGTGAAATTCTTTGGTATCGCTGGTAGGGCGGCCGTCTTTGGTGGGGTAATTCCACTTTACAGTTGTTGCGGCTGAAGTAATGGTAATCCCTCTCTCCTGCTCCTGCACCATCCAGTCCATTGTTGCGGCACCATCGTGCACTTCGCCTATTTTGTGATTTACACCGGCGTAGTACAAAATCCTTTCGGTTGTGGTGGTTTTTCCCGCATCAATGTGGGCGGCAATACCAATATTTCTCGTATATCTAAGGTCGCGTGACATTTTTCTTTTGTATCCTCTTTTATCTTATTTACACTCTGAAATGCGAGAATGCCTTGTTGGCTTCAGCCATTTTGTGTGTATCTTCTTTTTTCTTTACTGCAGCACCTTCACCGCGTGAAGCTGCCAGAATTTCTCCGGCCAGTTTTTCAGCCATCGATTTTTCGTTGCGCTTGCGTGCATATCCAATCATCCATTTCATACCCACTGCTGTTTTACGGCGAGGAGATACTTCTGTTGGAATCTGGAAGGTGGCACCACCTACACGGCGGGCTTTTACCTCCACTGTTGGCATCACATTATTCAATGCCTTGCGCCAGGTTTCCAAACCGGGCTCATCGGGAGCTTTTTTTTCTACAATAGCCAAAGCATCATAAAATATGTTGTAGGCAAGGGACTTCTTTCCATCGTACATCAATCCGTTTACAAAACGGGTAACCACGGTATCACCGAATTTCGGATCGGGAAGTAGAAGACGTTTCTTGGCGCGTGCTTTTCTCATTTCTATTATTCCTTGCTATGGTTTATTTTTTCTTTGGGCGTTTGGTTCCATACTTAGAACGACGCTGATTGCGTCCTTCTACACCGGCAGTGTCGAGTGCTCCTCGAACGATGTGATAACGAACACCGGGCAAGTCCTTAACCCTTCCTCCGCGAACCAGTACAATACTGTGTTCCTGAAGGTTGTGTCCTTCTCCCGGTATGTAGGCGTTCACCTCTTTTCCGTTGCTCAATCGAACACGCGCCACTTTGCGAAGTGCTGAGTTCGGTTTCTTTGGTGTTGTGGTATAAACACGGGTGCATACACCTCTTCTCTGAGGGCAAGAATCAAGGGCGGGCGATTTGCTCTTCCAGAGGGTTTCCTGGCGTCCTTTGCGAATTAACTGTTGAATAGTAGGCATACTATCTCCTAAAAAGGGCAGCAAAATTACATCTATTTTTCGGCAAAATCAACAGGGTTGGTAAAATTTATTCATGAACCTGTATTAATGTTCCGTTAATCTGCGATTAATTTGCGTAAAAGCACTAAAAACAAGGGATTGAATCAGGCCGTAAAACAAATTTTTCAACTCAATCTGCTGCGGCAAGCCCTGTTCGCCCTGTTGATAATGCAAATTTCCCGCCTGATTTGGGCTGCGGGGAATATGAAATTGTTATCCGACGCCGACTTTTTTACTCTTGGCAAAGCTGTTTTATGGGGTACTTTTTTCGATTTACCCGTTCTGGCCTATTTTTTTCTTCCGCTTTGGTTTTGGATGATCGTTTTTACTTCTTTTCACCGTCGTCTGCCTGCCGTCGCCAAAGTGTTATTCACCCTTTCTGCTTTCGCTGTGCTCATTCTAAACGGCATTGACACTGCTTATTCTCAGGTTACCGGACGAAGAAGCGGTATTGAATTGTTCAGCACCCTTGCCGATCCGGCCAATCCCGTAGCTGGCTACCTGCTGGCTTATTGGTTCGTCATCGTCGGACTGGCCGCAGTTTGTTACCTCATATATATATGTGTTCCCGTTCATGGTTCTGATTTGCCATTCAGTCCGAAAGAAAATTGGATGTCCATATTTAAACCACTGATCGTTTGCTGCATATGGCTGGTTTGTGCGAGAGGCGGATTTCACCTCAAGCCCATGACCTCTCTCCACGCCGGAATGTATGTACCTGCATCGGTCATTTCACTTACCACCAGTACCCCACTTCAAATTATCTCTTCCCAAAACGGCGATCCCGTGCCCGACATAAACTTTATGAAACTGGAACTGGCAATGAACATCGTCCAACCAGAATTCAGAATCAATCCAAACGCTGCCCGAAAAAAGCAAAATGTAATTCTCATCATAGTAGAGAGCCTCGGGCGCGACTACACAGGTTTTCTAAACAACAAACCTTACACCCCTTTCCTTGACACATTCAGCAAAAACTGCCTCAATTTTCGTTATTGCTATGCAAATGGAACCCGCAGTATTGAAATGGTGCCGAGCATCTTTTGCGGTATGCCATCCATGATTGAATCGCATTACATCAATGGCAGTTACGCAACCAATAAAATAAACAACGCCTTCGACTGTTTCGCGAGTCAAGGGTATCAAACCGCTTTTTTTCATGGGGCCAACAATGGCACCATGTCATTTCAGAGTTTTCTGAAACAAACCGGCCCCTCCCACTACTTTGGACTAAACGAATACCCCAAAGTCGAATATGAAAGAGATTTTGATGGTGCCTGGGGCATTTTCGACGAACCTTATTTAAAATACTTTCTCAGGTGCTGCGATACCATGAAGAAACCATTCTTTAATGCAGTCTTCACGCTGTCATCTCACGATCCTTATCAGGTACCGCCTCAATACAAATCGCAATGCCCAAATGGCACACTCCCCATTCACAGAAGCATCAGGTA
>CANHCW010000121.1 GCA_947459165.1 Flavobacteriales bacterium | reverse complement strand
CCTTTTCAGTTCATTCTTGGTTTTTGGGAACAAAAAACCTTAGAATGACGAATCCCGCTTGGAGTGAAACGGAAAGGCGGGATGGAAGTCCCGAAGCTGACGGCATGTGTGAGCATGCCGAAATCAGCTGCGAGGATCCTCGAAGTTTCAGGCAGTCGAAAAACAAAGGCCTGCCGAAACTTCGGGATGGTGTGAAAGAAAGGACTGCTTCTTTCACCTTTCCTTACCGTTTTTCCATGAATACCCAGGAGAAGGAACCTGAACTTGGAGAAGGGGTGACAAGTGCTGAATTTTGGGTGTATGATGGGAAATTGGGCAGAAGGTGGAATGTGGATCCGGTGGTTACGGTATATTCCAGTTCTTATCTGGTTTTTAGTGGTAATCCAATCGCAATGACAGATGTTGATGGAGATGATCCAACCCCGAGTGTTTTAAAGATAAAGGGAAAAATAACACGCGCAAGCATACATGTAAACTTCATATTCCGCTTTGATGAGAATTTAGCTTTAACTTCGGAACAGCAAAGTGCTTACATTGCCAATTACATTTCAAACTCAAAGAATACATGGGAAAGCATGAGTTATCGGGGCGTAAAAATCAACATAGATGCAACAATTACCAACATGGGGAATGCGAACTACGGAATGAGGAATTCGAAGCTTGAATCAACTGGAAGCAATGTAGTTGTGGATGTTGGGGCGCAAGACCCGCGAGGAAATGATAAGAATCCAGAAAATGTAAGCTGGGCGAAAAAAGGTGGTGGTTATATGTGGGTCAATTACGGGGGAGCAGGCAGTGAGGCCGGGCACGAATTGGGTCACCTACTGGGCCTAAGCGATCGCTATACCGAAATTGCTGCCTATGGCGATAAAAATCCCATTAAAGGCCAAGCCCCTATTGATGCATCCCGGCAAACAATACCGTTGAAAATCAATCGGTCAAACGAATCGGATAATGAATATAATCCCCTGACAAATTTGATGTCAACACCTGCGGGAGCGGGTAGTACACTAACGAAGTATCAACTAAAGGTAGTATTTAAACAGAAATCAGAACGAAACTATCCTAAATTACTGGTTGTGTATGATAGAAAATCCCTATATCACTCTGCAGGCGCGAACTGCCTGCATATTAACCCTGTAAACAAAACCATAAATTCATACAAGTACAATCCAAATCCAAGACCATTTGAAACATATTATACTAGTACCGATGTCAATACCCTGAATTACATCATTCAGGGTAATCCATACCTCATAATGCCCTTTTTGCCCAAACACTTGGAGAAAAGGGTAAATGCCGCTGACATAAATGAAAACACCATTCTAAACAAACTTAAAACATTTAACATGTGAAGAACATAGTTTTTATAATTACGGTTACAGTAGGCTTGATGTCCTGTCGAACTTTGTTTCGAGCATCCTGTGAGTTTCAGTATTATGTAAAAAATACTTACACCGACGAGTTCGTTTTATCCGGTTATGTTGTCATGGCTAAAGATGGTTCCGGCTTGGATGCATGGATTAAATGCGCCGACTCTATTGACTACATAGAATTTAGAAAGTGTGAAAATCCTGATGCCATAATCAGCAAGTGTCCTGAGTTGACAGCTATTGCATCCCAAGAGGAAACTTTTCTTACATCCAAAGATATCAAAAAAATGCGTTATCCTAAAATGCGCTATGTAAATTGCGCATTGGACACATTCAAAGCCGCAGAATTTATAAAGGCCTTCCCCAATTGTGGAATTATGCAAATCACCTGTAGCCAAGCAGACAGCATCAACTCTGATTTATTTAACTCAGATTCTTTGAAAGAAATTATCATTATTTCCCCAAACAGCCCGGTACTTAATTTTGACAAATTAGTAAGCAAGCCGCATATTAAAAGAAAAATCATTTACTTTACAATGAATAACTTGGACACATCTGCTCTGAAAACCCTGGATCGTGAACTTGCATTTGAAGTTATCAGTATTGATTCTTACACAAGAAAACGGAGGCATATTTACCCTTTTCTTGACTTTCTGGTTTCCGGTAACATAGAGACCCGCATCCTCATGGAATTCCCAAATCTCAGGCTAAACAAGAAACCGAAATTTGTTCAATCCATTATTAGCAGATATAATAATGATATTATATTTCATAATTATGACTATTATTTTACATTATCGAAACGCAAGTTGTAATCCAAGCGCCACTTTCCCCGCGGTCGGTCATTGCGAAAATGCCCTAACACGGCGAGACCGCCCGCCCAATCCTTGCGGCTTACCGAATTCCATTATTTAGTAGCCGAAATTCGAGGTGGGACTACATCCGCTTCAGGTAAGGTGGGCTATTCCTCCGTGGTTTTTGCTAGCCCGTCAAAAACGCTGTCCGTATATTCATCCAGAAACTGCTGTGAGTAAAGTACATAGCGAAAGAATTCCTTGCTATTCGGCGCATGTCCGCTGATGCGCCTTACGGCATGTTCCGGTACGCCGGCCATCAATAAGGTTGTAATGGTGGTTTTGCGCATCACATGGCTGCTCAATAAATCGCAAAACCGAAACGATTTGCCTTTATTTGTTTTCACCTCAACCCGCCTGCCGTTTTGCATGCGGTATTTTCCCACTATCTGGGTCCAGCCGGCAGCTTCGCCCAATAATTTTAGTCTTTGGTTGAAAATGGTTTTACCGGGGTATGGTAACAATTTGCTGCCTGACTTTCTAAATTGTAAAATCTTTCTTGCAAATACGGGTAACTTAATCCTGGTTTCATTTTTGGTCTTTTGGCTGATAGTAACCAAATACGCACTGCCGTTTACATTTTGGATGTTTCTATTGGTTAATGCTTCCAGATCTGAATACCTTAAACCGGTGGCGCAGCCAAACAGAAACAAATCCAGCGTTTGTTGAATTTGCTTCGGCAGCGAGGCTTTAAAACTTGGTTTCAGAAGCAATCCCAGATGCTCTGTTGTTAGCGCAATAACCGGTAAGTGCTCTGTGGGTAGCGTAAATAATCCTTCATACCCTTTAATGTTAAAACCACGCTTATTTTTCATCCAGTTTAAAAATACACGGATTGTTTTAAGCTGAAGGCCAGTGTAAACATCTTTGTAGCCACAGCGATATAGATAGTTGGCGTAGTGGTGTCTGAACTGCGTCCAATATCTGATTAATTGCTTGTGTTCCCGCTGATGTTCTTTCTGGGAAAGCGGAATAAGAAGCGCCTCGCCGCAATGAACCTGAAACTTTTGTAATACGGTGTAAACAGCCTCATAATTAACAATGGTAGCATGTTGAAGCTTTGCTCCGTTGGGCATTCTTCGCTTACCGCTTTTGGAAGCGGCGATAAATTTTTTCATTTCAGCAAGAAAATTCAGTGATTTGATTGTTTTGAAATTTTTGAACATGTTGTTGATTTATCAAAAGGTATAAACTACAAACTCAATTGCTATAGGTTTGCTGTTGCTGTAAAACAAAAAAATTATACTTTTTCGCGATAAAAAATGAATTATGACGATTTTTAACTACCTTCGCTTTTCAAGCAGTTATGAAAAATATCATCTTTTTGGTCGTTCTGTTCGCTGTTATGGGCAGGATAAATGCACAAACGAATGTGTCGGCGGGGGCGGTTTCGGGCACCTGGCAAAAAAGTGGTTCACCATACCGCGTAAACGGCAATGTTTATGTGACTTCAGGTCAAAAGCTCATCATCAGTTCCGGCGTTGTGGTTGAGTTTCAGGGAAATTTTAAAATGGATGTATGGGGTGTCATTCAGGCGCTGGGAAAAGCCAAGGATACGGTTGTATTTACAGCCAAAGACAAAACCAATGGCTGGACCGGAATATGGGTACATAAACAGGCCGCCGGTAATGACAGTATTATTTTTGATCATTGTAAGATTGAATACAGAGGATTGCAAACTTCAGGTTCAGTTCCGGCAACTGGTAGTGCCTTGTCCATTGACACTGCCAGAAAGGTGCGCATTTCCAACTGCCTGTTTACGAGAAACCGCAGCTTTAATGCGGCAGCCGGGAATTTCAGGTATTGTGCATTGAAAGTTTATAGTTGCTTTTTTAAATATAATGAGGCTCTCAACAGGGATAATATTATTACGGAATTCCCAACGCCTTGTTTACAGTTTTATCGATGCAGGACTAGGTTAACAAACTCAACTTTCACAAATAATTATGCATATAAACCTTCACTTGCATTAACCACTAGTCTTGGTGGTGTTATTTCATTTATGGATAGTGTCACAATGGTTGATAATTGCACATTCTATAAAAATGGATATTCTAAAAAAGTTACTGACAATGAAGGTGGTGCCTGTCTTTATTTAACCGGAGTTTCCACATTTTCTCGGATTAGTAATTGCAAGTTTATTTCAAACACCGCTGGAATAATAATTGCGGATGGTGCAAATTACTCTATCTCCAACATAGATATTGATTCCAATACAATCCCAATCGCTGTTACAAATATTGGAAATGTTCTGCCATCCTCCGGCAGCAAATGGACTTTTGATTCAGTGAATATAAAAAGGTGTGGTATGATTATTATTGGAAATAATACAGAGAACAATCCCATGGATGGTACATTTAAAAGACTGAAATACATGAACTCTGATAAAGTCTTTTTTGGTGTATCAGTTGATAATGTCGTATTCGAAAATAGTATTATAGCAAATAATAATTATGGTATAGATGTTAAGACATCTAACAATTTTACTCTCATAAACACTATAGTATCGAATAATAAACCCCCCAAAAAAAATAATCAGTTTGATTCAACGGGAAGTGGAATTATATTCGGTGATTTTGCTCAGATACATATTTACAGCAGCATTATTTCAGGTAACAGAACTGCTAATGGTGAATTAAAGAATTTTGATGTTTTTTATGATGAATCACCTGGAGATCTGCAGTTGACCAACAGTATTGTTGAAGGTGGTAAGTCTTCTATTACAAATTTCAAGCCGGCAGACATTACTAAATATGTAAACGTTATCGAAACAGCCCCACAATTTGTCAATCCGACAGCCGGTGCCGGACCGGCTTATGATGCGTCTTTGGCGGACTGGCATCCTTTGAATACTTGCTCTGCGCTGAGCAGTACTTTCAATAAAGGTACTAGTGCTATTTCAGGGGTGACCTTTCCAAAAATACGCCTTGATTATAAGTTCCCCACTTCAGACATGGACGGCAACAAACGCATTGCCAACAATCTGGTGGATATCGGCCCTTATGAGATTCAGAAACCCAGAATACCCGTGTTGCTGACAGAGCCCAAAGACAGCAGCATTTGTGCAAACCAAACCATCGACTATGCCGGCCTTACAGCCACTGCCGACAGTCTTCAGTACCGCTGGCAGAGCAGCAGCAATGGCAGCACTTGGTCTAACATGACAGGGCAAACTTCATCCACTTTCTTTAACCTCAAACCACAAATAGCCGGTACTTCTTATCTGCGTTGTATCATCTCCAATCCATTATGTAGTAAAAGTGATACTACCCGCAGTATTAAAGTGACCGCGCTGCCCGTACCCCAACCCAACCTCGGTTCGGATGCCAGCATCGCCAACGGTGGCAGCAAACTCCTCAATCCGGGCACCTTTAAGGGCTATACCTGGAGCACGGGTGCCACCACGCCAACCTTAACCGTTGATAAGACAAATTTGGTGCAGGGCGCCAACAGCATCTGGGTGCAGGTGAAAGACGCCAACAACTGCCAGAACCGCGATACGGTAATCATAACCCTGGAACCTGCCAGTAGGTTGCAATCTCCACAAATGGCCGGTATTAGGGTATTTCCTGTTCCTACAGACGGCGTGTTGAATATTCTGCTGCCCACCCAGTCCACCGGTACCTGGCAGCTCACCACCACCGACGGCCGCCTGCTGCAAATGGGTGTCCTTTCTAAAAATACTGCCATAGACATGAAAACCCTGCCAGCCGGCATATACCTGCTTAGCATGGAAGTGGAAGGCAAAGTGTATGGAATGCGGGTGGTGCGGTAAAGGTTGTTTTAAAAGTATAGTACAATACCGTTAATGGTAGTAAATTTATCACCAACAAACAATGGCTTGGAACAACCCAACTGTCCAAATTATCTAGCCAATAGAACCTAGGCTGCCTGATTGACTTATTTAATTTATAACTAACCTGTTGATAGCAGAATAATGCCGGTGATTATTCACCCTTTGCAAAATTTTTTAAATCCTGAATCAAAGGCATAAAAAAATCCGGCCTCTGCCCTGTTCTCTAATCCAAGCGGGGATAAACCACATGGACTATTTGAATTCAATCCTGTTTATTGGGTTTTCATTCCCGGGAATACATACCTTGATAGTAAATTAATTGCAGTATGCCGATGCCATTGAGACTGAACTTAATCTTAGCAGCCCTCTCAATTGAATTTTATTATTCAGTCAGTTATTTTTGTAATTGGATGAGGAAATTCCAGTTATCCATTTTAGTTAAACCGGAGTTCAGGATAATACTATTTTATTCGATTGTTTTTCTGCTATCAAGCACCCAGATTTACGGGGCATTCAGTCAAAACATCTCTGATAGAAATACAGTACATCCGTCATCGGTAAAGGCCAAAGTAGATGAACAAGTGGAGAGCTATTGCGACAATCAGTGCAAGGCCAACGCAGATTTATGGATGGACAAGCTTCAGCCTTGTTTTGATAACATTGCTTGGTTAAATGACCCCGGTCATCCCAATTAT
>CANHCW010000120.1 GCA_947459165.1 Flavobacteriales bacterium | reverse complement strand
GGATCAATGCTCAGGGCAGGGTTTCCGTCAATGGGGTTGTTTTGGTTGTACCCACCTGCCCAAGTTATTTGGGAGAAAGGCGGATTTTCCAAAAAACCATTACCAAAAGTATTATCGGGACGCGGGTCGTTTTGATTTCCTCCGGTATAGGGCCAGAACAAATCGTAAGCCAGGCTGTCGCCATCAGCATCTCTTGCTGAATGATCAAATTTTAACGGCGTATTGGTACAAAGAAAATTGGGAGGCAGTTCTTTGAAAACCGCACTGTTGTTTTCTTTTTTGTCGGGCGTACTTCCAGGATTGGGTATGGCTGTCCAGTAATTGGCTCCGGTAGCACCCGGCAATGTCAGGTTAGATATTGTATTGTTGCGACAACAGCGCTGAAAAGAAATGATATAACCGCCCGTTCTGGGAGCAAGAGTCAGTGTTGTTTCATACCAGTAATGATCCACACAAGCGTTGGGGGCAACCGAAATGCAATTGTAATTTGTTTTTTGAACCCTTTCAGGTCCGGTGCGATTGATTTCAATTGGGTAATTAGTCAGAATTCGGCGAGTGTTGCCATCCCACACTCCTATCCAGGCTTTGGCATCGGAACTGATTGCCCCGGCCTGCCCGTTGATGCAGTCTATGTAAACATCAAGCCTGATTTTGTAGCGATTGGAGCCCAGATATGTGTAGGTCATTTCGCCACCCACAATGTGAGTGGAATGCAAAGGGCATACAACTGAACCTGCCAGAAGAAACAGAAGTTTAAATATGATTAATTTTAGCCCTTTCAATTCTTTCACGAATATAATAAATATAGCGCCTGAGACACTTATTTTGTTTGCGTTTAGTAATTATTTATGACAATAATTTTATAGTCAGCCCCCAAAAATCTACCGGTTTTTCGTTTGCTCCTTTTTTCCCTTTTTCCAATCTTCTGATTTATTTTTTAAAACTTCTTTCCTATCTCGTTTCTTTTTGTTAATTTATTGGTCTGTTTTTTGATTAATTTTTTAACACACAAAACTTAAAAACTCTATGCTAAAGCACATTGCCCATATGGACCTGGATAGTTTTTTCGTGAGTGTGGAACGGCTTCGCAACAGCGCATTCAATGGCATACCCTTAATTATTGGGGGCACCGGAGAAAGGGGTGTGGTGGCGAGTTGCAGTTACGAAGCACGAAAATTCGGAGTGCGCAGTGCCATGCCGGTTAAAATGGCCCGGCAGCTTTGTCCTGAAGCCATTGTCATACGCGGCGACAGCCAATTATATAGCGATTACTCGCGAATGGTAACTGAAATCATTGCCGAAAGTGTACCCGTGTATGAAAAAAGCAGCATCGATGAGTTTTACATAGACCTCAGCGGAATGGACAAATTTTTCGGATGCTGGCAAATGAGTCTTGAACTGAAACAAAAAATCCAGAACGAAACCGGCCTCCCCATTTCCTTCGGCCTGAGTTCCAGCAAAACAGTCAGTAAAATTGCCACGGGCGAAGCCAAACCTGCCGGACAAAAACGCGTAGAACACGGGGTTGAAAAGCCTTTTCTGGCACCACTCAATGTGCAACGCATTCCGGGTGTTGGCAACGAAACATACAAAACCCTGCGAGGTTTAGGCATTCGCCTCATTCAAACCGTGCAGGAAATGCCCATAGAGCTGATGGGCAAAACCCTGGGAAAAGCCGGCATTGACATTTGGAAGAAAAGCAACGGCATAGACAACAGCGCGGTAGAACCCTACCACGAACGCAAAAGCATCAGCACCGAACGCACCTTTGAGAAAGATACCATCGATGTGGAAAAACTCGACAGCATCATGGTGGCCATGGCCGAAAACCTGGCCTATCAGCTTCGCAAAGGCAACAAGGTTACAGGGTGTGTAACGGTAAAAATCAGGTACAGCGATTTTAACACCCACACCAAACAACTGCGCATTCCCTACACCAGCGGCGACCATGTTCTGATTGCCAGTGTACGCGATCTGTTCAAATCGCTTTACAACCGCCGGCTTCTGGTCAGACTGATTGGAGTGCGGTTCAGCGAACTGGTAACAGGCAGCTTACAAATAAACATGTTTGAAGACAGAGAGGAAATGATTAACCTCTACCAGGCCATGGACCGCATTCGCAATCGCTATGGAGAAGCGGCAGTGAAAAGAGCCATAGGCATGAACGCAAAAAGCATAGGCCGGGGCGACAATCCTTTCGACGGAGGCCCTCCTCCCCTGCTTGCCAACAGAAGAAGCTGAAAAACCTACATCCAAATGCGCACCACCGGACTCAACAAATGAATGACGATGGCCGTTTTAAGCAAAGTGTCTGCAATGGGATAAAAAGAATCGTTGCGGCTGAACCGCAGAGTTAAACTTACTGCCTGCGCTGCCACCACGGAAAACAGACTGATGCTGCTATAATAACCCCAGTGATGAGGAAATGTTAAACTTCCAAAAATCCACAAACAAGCGCAAAGCAAATTGAAAATAAACAGCCAATTTTTGGTAAAATGAGAGCCTGCCGCCACCACCACCGTTTTGTACCCGAATATGATGTTGCCTTTGTTGCCCTGCAAATCTTTCACCACCTCACGGGTAAAAGCCAGCAAAAACAAACTTCCCAAATAAATCACCATTCCGTAATGCATAGTGGCAAAGTGCAGCCATACTGCAATCAGGGGAGCCAAGGCAAGCACCCCGGCCGAAATTTCACGAAACAGAGGCATTTTTTGCAACTTGTGACTGTAAAACCAAAACAGACATACCAGTGCCGAGACAAAAAGAAAAACCTTCAATGAAGCCAGCAAGGCCGTAAGTATAGCCAACACATTGAAAGCGGCATAGGAATTCAGTAAAAAATTTTGCCCCAGCAACCGGCTGAATACTGCTATTTTCGGATGATTCACCAAATCTTTTTCCGAATCGTAAAACGCATTGACCAAAAAGGCACCCGCAACAGCAAAAGAAGTGCTTAACACAATCAAGTGCAGCTTTCGATTCAATAACAATTGCAGGTAAGGCAAATCTTCTCCGAAAACAAAAAAGGCAATGATGTACTGTGCCAATGCCAGCAGCAACATATTGTACCAGCGAATGGCTCCAAGCAATAAAATCCAGCGCATTCTTCTGCTATTTGCTTTTACCATCATCAGCGACACAAATTTGCATTTTTTAAAACAATACCCAATACAGGGATTGTCATTTTAAATTTCAATTAAAAAACAAAGATTAGAAGCGGTGTATCACCTTTAGCTGCTGACCTTGCAGCAATTGTTCCGCTTTATCCAAGTCTTGGGTAAAACCAAGAATGAAACCGCCACCGCCACTTCCGCAAAGCTTCAGGTAATAAGCGTTCGTTTCAATTCCTTTTTTCCAGAGGGCCTCAAATTTATCGGGAATCATGGGGCGGAAATTCTCAAGAAACAGGCTGGACAACTCTTTCAAATTAGCAAACAAGGGTTTCGAGTCGCCCTTCAAAAACGCTTTAATGCACTCGTCGTTGTATTTCTTCAACCTGGTTTTTACCAAATTTCTAAATCCGTCGTCTTTCAGTTTCTGCAGAAAAAGAGAAACCATGCCCTGCGTTTTTCCAGGACTGCCACTGTCTAACAGAAAAATACCTCCTTTTCCGTCGGCATTCTCCGTGGGAATGGCCACCGTACCCAAATCAGATTTACTGCGAATGAGAATGGGCAAATTCAAGTAACAAATCAATGGATCAAGACCTGAACTTTTTCCGTGAAAAAACGATTCCATCCACGCCAGAATTCCTTTCAAAGCCAAGAGTTCTTCGTTATCCTGAACTGCGTTTTCTTCAATTTTATCGATGCCATAAGCATCGTAAACCGCAGCCACCAAAGCTCCGCTGCTTCCCACACCAAAACCCTGAGGTATGCTGCTGTCGAAATACAAACCCTGTTCTATATCCGATCTCAGTCGCTTCAAATCGAGACGACAAGGCATTTGTCCTTCCGCCTCGGCTTTTTCCAAATAATGCAGGTAATCCAGCATTTTGGCATTGCTGCCCGACTCTTCTTCAGTTGGAGTGAGCCCCGGCTTCAGCAATTTGCCTTTGTAAAAACGGTAAGGGATACTCAGACCCATCGAATCCTCAATGATGCCGTACTCTCCGAACAGCAAAATTTTGGCGTAAAAAAGTGAGTCCTTCAGCATTGTTTATTTATATTTTTTCGGGTGCAGAACCGGTAGTACTGCAAAAGTACTGCCTGTTCTGACAATATTCTAACAATTCAGTTTGAATAAAGTTTAACACCTGCTGTTGATAACGACCCGCAAACAACAAATGCACATTGGCTCCTGCATCGAGTGTAAACGCAACAGGCACCCCGCTTTTTTCGCGATAGTCCCACACCTTCTCAATAACAGCCAGGGTATTGGGACGCATCAAAATGTAATACGGGTTGCTCAGCATCATCATGGCATGCAATTGCAACGCTTCACTTTCCACAATGGAAATAAAACGGTGCTCGCTGCCGGCAGTTAAAGCATCGCACAATTCTGTTAAATGCCTATCGGCTTCGGCAAAACGGGCCGGGCCGTAGGGATTGTTCTTCAGCAAACCATGCCCGGCAGAACTGCTCACCTTTTTTTCTCCTGCGTCCACAATCAGCACGGCATCCATCATTTGGCTGAATTCAGTAGCTATTTTTCCTGCAAATGGAATCGCAAACTCATCGCTGCTGCCTTCAATTTCGGAATGATGCCCCCAAATAGCAGGTTCAGCGTACACACTCCGGCACGCACTTCCGCTTCCCAGCCTTGCTATACGGCTTATTTCCTGTTGCCTGTTTCCGGGCTTGGGGTATAATTCCTGCTGCAAATCCACAATGCAACAACCCAGCGCGCCAAAACCGGCAGCACTGCTCGCAATGCCCGTCCCATGGGGAAAATTATTGGTGCTGTTAATGAGCAAATGATGTTTTTGCAGCAGCTCATAATCGTTGTAAATGCGGGCAAAAAAATCTTGCAGTTTGGGCACAAACGACTCCCGTGGTTGACCATTAAACAAAAAATCAAACGAGGCCTTGCCGCTGCTGTTTGCCCCCATTACTTGCACCGTGGTTTCAGCAAATAAATCCGAAAGGGTTAAGCTGATACTCGGGTTGGCCGGCAATTGTATTCCACCCTCTTTCTTCCCCCAGTATTTTACCAGAGCAATATTCGAAGGGCATCGGTAAGTGGTTTTCATCCTACGGTAATTCTTTTCAATTTAAATTAATTAGATATCACAAAATCATTCCAGGGTATCACGGTCATGTCTTTAAACACCGCAGAATTTGCGTTTAATACCGCATTGTTTATCAAAAGCACATCGCCGCCCCAAGCGCCCAGCCATTTGCACAAACCACCTTGCACCGGATCAATGTTCAAATCTTCATAAGCACGGGGCAAATCCAGCCTCTGCGATAACAACGCCTGCCACATCTCCAGCATGGCTTCAAGCAAAGGCAAACTGCGCGGATTTTTAATTGCTTCTACAATCGCATTGAGTTGCTGAAGCAACACAGTATCATTTTTAATTCCGGCTATCGCCGACTTTTTATCCTGCAATGAATGACGGCTGTTCTGCTTGGTTCCCGGAAATGCAAGAAACCAACCATGGGTGAATTCACTATTCAGCTGCCAGGGCGACCAATTGGGTTGCTCAACGGCCACCCAGTAGACCACGGGCCTTCCCATTCGGCCTGCGGCCACATCATAACCGCTGCCGCCAAAAGCAAGTTGCTGAAGATGAAAGGCATCAACCCCCGCCCACAAACTCAAATTGTTAATCAGAGTGCTGCTGCTGCCCAGGCCAAAACTTTGGTCAAATTCCAGCTCTGTTTCTATACGCAGCATTTTATTCTCAAATAGCTCCGGCTTTTGTTGCTGTATTTCTGTCAACAACAAAAGTATGGTTTGAGCCATTTCCGCGTTGTTTGCATCCTGCAATTCAAGGGTATTCATGTCCACACGACATTCAAACCAAACCTCGTTGCGGTGGTTTTTGGCCTGCCACACCAATTTGCTCACACCATCCTTGCTTTCAGATTGCCACACATTCAGCCATTGCCCCGGTATAACCGGCAATGCCAGGGCTTCCACTCCTGCCAACACCGCATATTCACCGGCCAGCAAAATTTTTCCGTGTGTAAAGTAGGAACGCATCAATTTTCAGAAATGAGCCTTAAGCAAAATGCTTAATTGCTCCGCCTTTTTGCTGATTGTTCCTGAGAAATTCCCCTCATTTCGCAAAACACCCTTACTGTTTCCGAGAAACTCACCACATTGTCCTTAAAGTATTCAATAATTTTTACTTTTTCCTCGTCGGTGGCTTCCAGCTGATTCAGTATGTTCAGCAGGTGCATTTTCATGTGCCCCTTTTGAATACCGCTGGTAATCAAGCTTCTTACGGCACTGAAATTTTGTGCCAAACCGGCTGCGGCCACAATTTGCATCAACTCAGGCGCAGATGGATGCCCCAGCATTTCGTGTGCAAACTTCACCATAGGGTGCAAACTGGTTATGCCGCCCACAGTTCCCAACGAAAGTGGAATTTCTATGTAAAAGCGAAAATTCTCTCCGTTCAATTCGGCGTGGGTAAGACTGCTGTACTGTCCATTTCTCGATGCATAGGCGTGGGCGCAGGCTTCAACCGCCCTAAAATCGTTTCCGGTTGCAATCACCACCGAATCAATTCCATTCATAATGCCCTTGTTGTGCGTTACTGCCCGGTAAGGTTCAGCTTCCGCAATGCGAATGGCTCTGCAGAACTTTTGCGCAAACTCCAT
>CANHCW010000119.1 GCA_947459165.1 Flavobacteriales bacterium | reverse complement strand
TTATCGTGATGATCTGAAAAATTCATACAAGCTTCAAATTTACACCCTCAATCAAAGGGCATGGGAAACACTTTTTAACATTTTATTGCGGGGTTTTGTATTTTCATTATTGCCCCATAAATTTGTTTAAACAAATATGCAAAGAAAAGGATTTCTGAAAATGCTCTCGGCCTTGCCCTTTGCGCCTTTAGCCATGAATTTGAACGAATTGAAAAACTGGGCAGACACGCAACCTGCCTCCGAGCTTTCACCGGTGCTTTTTATTGGTCATGGAAGCCCAATGAATGCCCTGGCCGACAATGAATTTACCAGGTCCTTGAAAAAAACAGGAGCCAACATTCTGCGCGACTGCCGCCCCAATGCCATTCTCATGGTTTCGGCGCACTGGCTTACCGGAGGTACATTCCTGCAAGCATCCCCCAATCCAAAAATGGTTTATGATTTTGGTGGTTTTCCGCCTGAATTAAGTCAGGTTCAATACCCCGCACCCGGGCATCCGGCCATGGCAACGGAAACCGCTGAAATGCTGAAAACGGCCATGACCACTGAAACTTGGGGTCTGGATCACGGTGCGTGGTCAGTGCTAAAGCATCTTTTCCCTTTGGCCGACATTCCTGTGTTTCAAATGAGCATTGATTGGGGAAGAAGCATGGAGTATCATTTTGAACTGGCTCAGAAACTGCAATCTTTGAGAGAAAAAGGGATACTGATAATTGGCAGTGGCAACATTGTTCACAATTTGCAGCTCAGTATGCCAAAACTTTGGTCGGATGACCAAACACCCTATGACTGGGCCATTGAATTCGATGAGTGGGCAAAAAAACAAATTGAGTCGGGCGATTTCAAATCTCTTATACGATATGAAACAGCCGGGACTTCAGCCCAAATGGCAGTTCCAACCGCTGATCATTACATTCCGTTGCTGTATTCGCTGGGCGCCGCAAAACCATCCGAAGCGGTGAAACAATTTTATGAAAGAGTGGAATACGGCGGTATCAGCATGCGCTGCCTTCAACTGGGCTGACGAAAAAGTTGTAAATCTCTTCTTTGGTCTAATTTATCCTCGTCTAACAATAATAACTTCACCCGGCTAAATTATATTTGCATTCAGTGCCTTTCTCTATTACAGATGTTTTTGCCAAGCCACTTTTTTGGTGGATTTTTTTGGGAGCAACCTTCGCAGGAGCTATCATCATTAGTTTTTTATGGAGAGCAAGGGAACGGAAATTTTTTAATTCATTGAAGCGATTGGTGCGCGCCGAACAAGACGGCTCCAGCGAATCGCCTTTGCTTGGTGTGAACGATGTGGAGGCCGCGTTGAAAGCATTGTTTCAGGCCCGCAAACAGGAAATGAACCGCCTGCAAATGCTGGAAAACTACCGCCGCGATTACATAGGCAATGTGGCGCATGAACTGAAAACGCCCATCTTCAGCATTCAGGGGTATTTGGATAATTTAATTGATGATCCTGAAATGGATAAAGAAACCCTGAAAATGTTTCTCGAAAAGGCGGCTCGCAATACAGAAAGACTTGTCCAAATTGTCAGTGATCTCGATACCATCACAAAATATGAAAGTGGCTTTCTGCAACTGGATTATGAAGATTTTAGCATTGAGGAACTGGGAAAGGAAGTGATTGAAAGCCTGGAAATACAAGCTGCTGAAAGGAAAATTAACCTTTATGAATATGCCGGTACGGGAGATTACATTGTTCATGCCGACAAATTCAGAATTCGGCAGGTGCTGACCAACTTGCTTTACAACAGCATTAAATATGGGAAGGAAGGCGGTTACTCCAAAATCAGGCTAACCGATACGGGTGAAAAAGTAATGATTGAAGTTGCTGACAATGGAATTGGAATTGCCACGGAATATCAAGGGCGAATTTTTGAAAGATTCTTTCGCGCTGAAAAAAGTCGCAGCAGAGATAGTGGTGGAAGCGGCCTGGGACTCAGTATTTGTAAGCATATTGTTGAGGCACACGGGCAAAAAATCACGGTTTTATCTACACCCGGTGCGGGCAGCGTTTTCACCTTTGCCTTACTCAAAGCTGAAAAGAGCAGTTGATGCCCCGCGAGTAAAATGCAGGACATTGTTTAAAACTTTCGATCCGGTCTTGGGCTCACTCGCAGAACAGACCTAAATTTGCCCCGCGATTTAGAATAATTCATTGATGAACAACAGCAAAATGGTGGGTATGCCCCAATACAACCCGCTGGAAAGTATGATGAGCCGTTTCAATCAGGCGGCCACAATTCTGGGACTCGACGATCAAATCTCGAATGTATTAAAATCACCCGACAAAGTGGTGATTGTGAATATTCCGGTTACCATGGATGACGGAAGCCTGCAGGTATTTGAGGGATACCGCGTAGTTCACAGCGTGCACCTCGGTCCCAGCAAAGGCGGAATTCGATACAGCATGGATGTTCACCTTGATGAAGTGAAAGCCCTGGCCGCATGGATGACCTGGAAATGTGCCATTGTAAATATTCCTTACGGTGGAGCCAAAGGCGGTATCAAGTGTGACCCTCGCACAATGAGTAAAGGAGAGCTTGAACGATTGACCCGCGGTTACACGCTGGCCATGAAAGATGTTTTTGGCGAAGACAGAGACATTCCCGCACCCGACATGGGAACCGGACAGCAGGAAATGGCCTGGATTTTAGATGAATATTCAAAAATCAGAGGTCAGAACAGCTGGGGTGTAGTAACCGGTAAGCCCTTGGTAATGGGTGGAAGTCAGGGTAGGGTAGAAGCCACAGGCAGAGGTGTGATGGTGAGTACCCGCGGAGCCTTGGCAAAACTGGGAATTAAACCAACCGATGCTACCTGTGTGGTACAGGGTTTCGGAAATGTGGGCAGTATTTCAGCCCGTCTAATTTCCGAATTGGGTGTGAAAATCGTGGGAATATCAGATATCAGTGGTGGCTATCATAATCCTTCCGGAATTGATGTGGAGGCGGCAATCAAATTTGTGGCGAACAGTTCAACCCGCAGTCTGGAAGGCTTTACCGGAGGCAGCAAAGTGTCCAATGCTGAATTACTGACACTGCACTGCGATGTGTTGGTCCCGGCTGCCATGGAAGATCAAATAACCGCTGAGAATGCTGCAGACATAAAAGCAAAGCTGATTGTAGAAGGCGCAAACGGCCCCACAACGGCCGACGCAGATCCCATTCTGCATCAAAAAGGAACATTAGTAGTCCCCGATATTCTGGCTAATGCGGGCGGTGTGACTGTGAGTTATTTCGAATGGGTGCAAAATCGCCTTGGTTATTACTGGACCGAAGAAAGGGTTCACCGCAGGGCCGACAGAGTGATGAAAATGGCTTTTGACAATGTTTATCAAACTGCTGAAAAATACCGTGTAAGTATGCGCATAGCGGCTTACATCGTAGCGTTGGATAAAGTGGCAAGCACCCTTAAACTAAGAGGTAAATTTTAATAATCAGCCATGTTTCATCGCGAAGGTCGTAAAATCATACTCGTTTCTACCTTGCTGCTCGGAGGTCTCAATCTCGGCTTATACGAATGGCTGGGTGATGGCTGGATTACCAAAGCAGTATTGCTCGTTTCTCTCGTATTTTTTGTTTTGATACTTCAGTTTTTTCGCAATCCACGCAGAACAACTCCCATTAGTGAAAACAACATTATTGCCCCGGCTGATGGGAAAGTGGTGGTGATTGAAGAAGTGGAAGAACCTGAATTTTTTAAGGGGAAACGGAGGCAAATCAGTATTTTTATGTCTCCCCTCAATGTGCATGTAAACCGTTATCCTATTTCGGGTAAAGTTGTATATCAGAAGTATTATCAGGGAAAATATCTTGTCGCATGGCATCCAAAAAGCAGCACCGAAAATGAACGCACCACCGTGGTAGTTGAAAATGAAAAAGGCACAGTTTTATTCAGACAAATTGCCGGTGCATTGGCCCGCAGAATCGTTTGCTATGCAAGGGAAGGAGCAGCGGCTGCTCAGGGAGCTGAGTTTGGATTCATCAAATTTGGAAGCCGCATTGATATTTTTATTCCCCTGGATTGTAAGGTTCATGTTAAAATGGAACAAAAAACAATTGGTGGAGAAACTGTAATTGCCACTTTTGCATAATTGGTGCTATATTTGTATTAAAGTTCAATAAGAATCTATAAACATGAGAAAAATAATTGCCATCGCCATTCTTGCCATCGGCTTTACTGCTGTGGCTCAGGCTCAAACCAACGCTACTACCAGCGAACAAAAAACCACAGTTGACGGTGGAACCGCTGCAGACAAACAAGGAACTTCTGCGAGCACCAACGATCCAACTGCAATCAAGCCAGTTGAGCACAAAGGTTGCTCGGGCCAAACAGCCAAAACATGCTCTAAATCAGCTGAAGGCAAATCTTGCTGCAAGGCCAAAACCGGAACAGCAACTGCTTCAACTGAAAAGAAATCTTGCTGCAAGAAAGCAGAAGGATCAACTTGCAACAAAGGTTCTGCTTCAACTGCCACCACAGAAAAGAAATCCTGCGGAACAGCTTGTACCAAACCCTGCTGCAAAAAGTCAGATAAATAAATCTAAGTTTTCTCAATAAAAAGGTCGTCGAAAGACGGCCTTTTGTTTTTTATACAAGGGGTGTGTTGTTCTTTTGCAGTTGAATGGAAAAGGGTTTCAGGCGCATTGCCACCACACTCATCATAATCAGCCTTGTTACTGCTGTTCTTATTGGGGTTTATCTGTGGTATGCTTTCAATGCCAGAAGCACACTGCCACTCATTGTCCCTAAAAATGTGCTTTGGTATTATCATTTTCAAACCAAAGAAATTCGCAAAGAAGTAAAAGTAACCCCACCGCCCTATTTTGATTCACTGATCAATACCATAAAGAAAATGCCCGTATTTGTTGGGGTGAAAGACCCGGCAGAACCCGGACTTGCGATTTATTCAGATGTAATATTATTTGAAACCAATAAGGGTTGGTTTGCCGCACTATCAGTGAAATCGGAGCAAAAACTGCTTGAATTCTGCCGCAATTTGAATGCAAGCGGCATGACGGGTGAAGTCAAAGATGCCGGAACTTTTCATTATCTGAAGGCTAAAAACCGCAACATCTATTTTGCTTTTAAACACAAAGCAGCCCTATTTTTCATTCCTTCCGACACTGTTTCAACCGGTTATCCTGCGGGAGAAACACTGACACCTTTCTTTGCTGAAAATTCAAATCATATTTTGAAGAACGAAACGATTCAGGAATTATACGATCAGGATTGTCAGGTGGTGTACTACAGCAGCAGTCCTGATTTTGGACTTACTCACGGTGTTCAGCTCTCTGAAGCCAACGCTGCATTTATTTATAAAGGCAAAAAGCAAGGTTCTGCAGATCCATCACCTTTGATGCTGTATGTTCGTGCAGGCTTGAAATACGAAGTTGATGAGTTGAACAAACTCGTTTCCAAAGAAAATAAAATGGCTACCCGTGAATACCTGAACCAGGCATTTATTACTGCAAATCGCTTTCTCAAACCCTTTCAAAAATGAGTAAAAACAAACAAATTCAACAAATTCTCAAAGAGAGAATCATGATTATCGATGGTGCCATGGGTACCATGATTCAAAAGTATAAACTTTCCGAAGAAGACTATCGCGGAGATCGATTCGCCAATTGGGAACATTCACTTAAGGGCAACAACGATCTATTGGTGATTACCCAACCCGAAATCATTTATACCATTCACAAACAGTTTCTGGAAGCCGGTGCCGACATTCTGGAAACCAATACCTTTAGTGCAAATGTCATTTCCATGGCCGATTATCACATGGAGAGTTTGGTTTGGGAACTGAATGTTGAGGCCACCAAACTGGCGAGAAGAGCTGCCGATGAGTACACCGCAGCAAATCCATCAAAACCGCGATTTGTTGCCGGTTCAATCGGACCAACCAACCGAACAGCCAGTTTGAGCCCGGATGTAAACAACCCCGGTTATCGTGCCGTGAATTTCGACGACCTGAAAAATGCTTACCGTGAACAGACGAAGGCGTTAATAGAAGCTGGATGTGATATTCTGCTTGTTGAAACTGTTTTTGATACCCTGAATTGCAAAGCCGCCCTTTTCGCTATAAATGAACTCAAGGATGAATTGAATTCCGATATTCCGGTCATGGTAAGCGGAACCATCACCGATGCCTCGGGTAGAACCCTTAGCGGGCAAACACCCGAAGCATTCTGGAATTCTGTATCACACGGAGACTTAATTTCCATTGGTTTAAATTGTGCATTGGGCGCAGAACAAATGCGTCCTTACATTGAAGAACTGAGCCGCGTAGCCTGGGTGAATGTAAGTTGCTACCCCAACGCTGGCTTACCCAACGAATTTGGCGAATACGATGACAGTCCCGAAGGAATGGCCGGTGTACTGAAAAGTTGGTGCGATGCCGGCTTGGTAAATGTTGTAGGCGGTTGCTGTGGAACCACTCCCGACCACATTGCAGCCATAGCGAAGGTTGCCGCACAGTCTAAACCCAGAGAAATTCCGATGCTGTCGCCTAATTTCTTATAATGATATTTTTTAAGTCAATCTAACTACCTTTGCACCTCCAAAACAAAATGGCCGAATCTCAAACAATGAACGGCACTGCAACCTCCTTCGATTTATTTGCAGGGCTTGAGTCTACCAATCACGAGCAAATCGTTTTATGTCAAGATAACGCAACAGGCCTTAAGGCTATAATTGCAATTCACAATACAGTACTGGGGCCCGGGCTGGGTGGAACGCGCATGTGGACCTATGCCAAGGAAAGCGATGCCATTCGCGATGCTTTGCGTCTCAGTCGCGG